>NZ_JBMLSD010000422.1:0-2477 GCF_049240685.1 Flectobacillus sp. | reverse complement strand
AAATAATAGTTGTTGTATTCTTCGCAATACACTAATTCACAATTCATCATTCACAACTATTGCATTCATAGTAGCCACAACAAGATAAAAGGAACCAATAATTCCCAATGTTGGCGAAGATTCAGAAGGGCTCGTTGGATGATATTCGAAACAGATTGAGGTTTGATTTGCAGTAATTGCGCTATTTCTTCTACTCTCAAATCTTGATAGAAGCGTAAATAAAGAATTTCTCTTTGACGGTCAGGGAGTTGTTTGAGGAAATAAGAAATTTTGGATTGTTGCTCTTGCTGAGATTCATTTTCGATAAAAAACATTTCAGAAGATGCTTCTGAAAAATTTTCTTGAAAATCCTCTTCTAATGGAACAGCACTAAAGGCCCTTAAAGTTTTAAATAACTGATTTCTAAAAGCCTTTAATAAATAAAACTTTACTGAATCAACTTCTGTTAAGGAGGTTCTTTTTACCCATAAATTGACTAGTAAGTCCTGAATGGCATCCTCAATAATTTGGCTATTGGTCGTAAACTTTCCACCATAGTGGCGAAACATTCTGTAGTACCGTGTCGACAACTGTGTAAAGGCAACTTCATCTCCAGCTCTGAAATTATTCCAGAGAGATTGTTCTTGAAAAGATGAAAATTCCTTGATGCGCATGATTGAAATTATATTGAAAGCTGTACGAAATAATCAAAAATATCTAAGAATAACAATATAACTGAAAAAATCGGCTACTTGTTAAAGGATGTAATTCTTTAAAAATACTGTATTCGCATACAATTGAAGAGGATAATTAAAAGGCTGTCAGCTTTTTTGACTTCCATCATTTAGCAACAAAAAAGCGGAGAAGTTTTTACCTCTCCGCCTTCAAATATTAAAAACATGGATATTCAGTTTTTGTCAAAATAGATAGTTCTGCTATTGCTTGGCAGTTTTTGACATCAAAGCAGGCCAAAAATCATTTGCTTTCTTGATTCTCCCAGGAATATCTTTTTTCCATAATTCCTTCACTTTTAGGTTATAGTTTAAATACAATTTGTCATCCACAATCGTGAACGCCTCTGGTTCAGTAGGCGATTTGTGGTTTTCACTCAAACCATAAGCACAATATCCTCCATATTGCGGGGCAAACTTTTCAGGATTTGCCTTAAAATCTTCCTTGTTTTCTTCTGAACTAAACAACCATTTTACGCCATTCCAATCATAGGAAATGGTTTCTTGTCCTTTCACTGGCTTACTCTGTTTGAAATAAGCCACAGGGTCATACCCACGAATAGCAATTCCATCTTTCTGGAAAACGTCGGTTTCTTGCGCCAAAAGCTGTACACTTGTTGACATCAAAAATAAAAGCAATACAAATAATTTAGTCTTCATTATTTTATGATTTAAAATTTATATTGCAAACTTCGTTGTTAACCATCTGACCAAAAGTCGGCTATATGACAAAAATCTCTTTTCTGTAAAAAAGGAGATGCTTTTGCCGAATGCCCAAAGCTGAAGGCTTAAGAAAAAAGTATTTTTTTTGAAATGATAAATACATTTTGCCTAATGCCTACGGCTTACAACCTAAAGCCAAGCCCTGACATCTAATTTTGGATGATTACTTATTGGAATTTGCCCTTGAATTTTGTTGATTTGTTCATCGTTAAATTTCAATCAATGCCATAGGCCTAAGTGCCTCCCAACTTTATTCTTTCTCCTATGGATTTTTTACAACATATCAGCAGCAAAATTCCTGTGACTGAAGCCCAACAAGAACGGATTAATAAGGCCTTCAAAACGGAGCGTCATACCAAAAATACGATTTTGATGCTGCCAGGAGCTATTTCTCAGAAAGCAACTTTTGTAGAAAAGGGCTTATTACGCACCTATTACACCCATAACGACAAAGATATTACGCACTTTTTTTTCGAAGAGGGCTTTGTTTCTATGAATATCGATAGTGTGTTTTTTAATCAACCTACTCCTTATGGTACTGAAGCTCTGGAAGATGTAACCTTAAGAACCATTCAGTACCGAGACTTTATGACTTTGGCTGAAGAAATCCCTGCCTTAAAAGATTATGTTTTTTTGACGTCTATACAAATGGTCAAACTATTTTCGGATAGGCTTTATTCACTGCAATTTCATACCGCTCAAGAAAGATATACGACCTTGCTCAACGACCACCCTTCAATTCTTTTGCGAGCGCCATTGGGACATATTGCCTCGTATTTGGGTATTACGCAACAGACCTTGAGTGTAATTCGCTCGAAGACGAAATAGAGATTTTTCTCTAAACTTAAAGATTTTAGACAGCCTTAAGTAGGAATGCTGAATTATATTTAAGTTTTGTGTTTTAGGCACAAGGCAACAGGCACAAAGTGTTCAAATGTTTTTTATTAACGATAGATATGTTTTTGCCGAATGCCCATATCTGTGGTCGTTAAAAACATTTTAACACTCTTTGCCTTGTGCCTGTTGCCTTGTTTGTGCCTAAAT
>NZ_JBMLSD010000421.1:0-1189 GCF_049240685.1 Flectobacillus sp. | reverse complement strand
CAAATGAAAATCACATCACCCAAAAACAAACAACCCTTCCAAAGAGACTTCACCAACAATGCCACAATAGCTCTGGAAGGTCTTATAGAAAATGGTAATAAATCCTTGAAAATCATCGCTACGCCTATCAATGGTGGGGTTGCTTATGAGAAAACGGTAACTTCTAAAACAAATGAGTTTCTCACATACATAAGACTACAAAAAGGTCTGTATGAATTGGATATCAGTAACAACAAGGGAAATACCTCCATTATCGTAGCTATTGGAGATATCTATACCATTATTGGCCATAGTTTTACTGCTGGATGGGGTTCCAACTATTGTAAGGATGAACGTGTCATTATACCTGCATCATGCTTCAAGGATATGACAAATCCAGATTATTACAAAAATACAGAATTCATTTCACTTAAAGACTTCAGCGAGTCTACAGCTACTGACTATATGAATGTAAAAGATGATATTGAGTACTGGCAAAAAAGAGGTATTTGGGGAAAATTAGGAGATTTACTAGCTGCAAAAAACAATTGTCCTGTAGCATTTATCAATGCAGGTTTTGGAGGTTCTACCCTTCAGCAATGGGAACTTTCCGCAAAAAATCAACCATTTGCGGGCACTTTTGTTGACTCATCAAGACGAATGCCCATTATCAAGTTTCTAAATACACTAAAGTACATCATCCCTCAAACAGGCATAAAGGGCGTACTTTGTATTCATGGGGACAACGATGTAGACCTTACTAATTCTGCTGATGTCATTGCACAACACTACAAAACGATATTCGAAACAGCCAGAAAAGAATCAGATATCTCCAACTTGCAATTTATGATTGCACCATCCGTGACCAATTTCGAAAATCGTAAATTCATTATTGATGGTACTTTGCAGGCTATTGAGCAAAACCAAAACGTTACCAAAGGACCCGATATCTATAAATACGGAAACGAGTATAGATTAGAAGATAAAATCCACCTTAATCAAGATGGAGAAACTAAGGCCGCAGAAGATTTTGCAGCATTGTTAGTTCAGACTACTAATGAGCCATTTACGCTTTACACTGAGGTTAATATGCCAGCCGTAAAAGAACGGAGCATGTTGAATATGCTTTTTCTATTTCTCCTAGCACCGTTTATTTTTATTATACTTGCAATAATTGGCACTCAGAAAGTGGAAAATAGTGATTAGTTAT
>NZ_JBMLSD010000420.1:0-1635 GCF_049240685.1 Flectobacillus sp. | reverse complement strand
ATGAGTCCAAGACTAAGTCTTGAACTAGTATCTTCAAATTTGTCCAGTAATCAGTGAAAACACGTTTTTATGAAATGATAAAGATCTTTTGCCTAAGGCCTAGGGCTTAAAGCCTATTGCCTAGCAATTATTAAGCTTTCTGCTATAGGCATTCTACAAAATATATCTATCGTTACTAAAAAACAATTTAACACTCTTTGCCTTGTGCCTGTTGCCTTCAACACAAAACTTAAATCTAATTCTACACGATTACTTATAACCACCAAATTGCAAGTTCATAAGATATACATGCAATTCATAAATAATAAGGTTTCAATTGATACATTAGTTCATCAATTCATGGGATAATTTGAATGTTGGTAGGCTAACAGATGTAAGCATTATTGCACAACGATATTAAAAATTAATTTTGTAATACAATTACATCCTTACTCAATATCATAAATATCTGACCGCCTAAAGTTATTGTACTTGTATAACAAAAACGAGAAATCAACATGCTTAAGTAGTTTAAACATTAATCATTAGTTTAAGTACTCAACAAATATTATCATTCATTCAATAATTCGCCTAAGTAATAGAATCTTTAATTCTTACTTTTTGAAAACTATACAAATCCCAAGATATGCTCAAAACTTGAGTGCGTCTTGGGATTTTTGTTAAATTCTCGTCTTTTATATTTCCTTTTCTAACAAAAATACCGTAAGTTGCGATGTAAAAAACTGTTCATAGGAATTGTTTTTCTTACTTTTCGCCAAATATATTTAAACCTTTCATTAGTATATTCTAGAAGTAAACGTACATTCTAGCCAATTTAACAACAGAATAATTCACCTAATTCATGACAGTTTATCGATGTGTCATTTTAGAAGACGATGACATCGCACAAAAGATTTTAGAAACCAACATCAAAAGATTACCACATCTTGAAATCGTACAGGTGTTTAGTAATCCTATTGAAGCCATTCCTATCTTACATCAAGGAAAGGTTGATATTCTATTTTCGGATGTGGAAATGCCCGAAATTTCTGGATTGGATTTAATCAAAACACTTGAAGCTCCACCTCAAATTATTCTGACAACAAGCCATTCCGACTACTCGATGGAGGCCTTTGATGTGGGTGTTACAGATTATTTACTAAAGCCCTTTAGTTTTGAAAGATTCTTAAAAGCTGTTAATAGAGCTATCGACAATATTAATATCAAAAATAAGGCTTCACAAAAACCTGTAGTGCAAGAAGAGCAAATCATATTCTTAAAGGCTGGACGCGAATCATTGAAATTTTTTGTAAATGATATCCAATACATCGAGGCTTTAGGAGCATATACTCGCATTTTTAGTAAAGAAAAGCCCGTGCTAATCAGTGAGTCGATTTCGGACTTGCAGATAAAATTACAGCCTCTCAACTTTATCAGGGTACATAAATCTTATATAGTACCTCGTTTTAAGGTAACTGGCATATCGTCACGACATGTAATTTTAGATAAATTGAAAATACCTTTGGGGGTATCTTATCGAGAAACTATAGAAAAACTTTTTGAAGAAAAGTCTAACACATAAAAAAAGGGTTCTGCGTACACAGAACCCTTTTTTTATGTGTTATTGAATCTATCAATTACAAGCTTTTCAAATCA
>NZ_JBMLSD010000419.1:0-4843 GCF_049240685.1 Flectobacillus sp. | reverse complement strand
TGAAAATTAAAGGGTTGGTTTTGTTGGTGTTGGCTCCTGAGCTCTAGGTATTTGCTAAAAGGTCTGTGAAGTTTCTTTAGCTTAGGGCTGAACGCCTAAAGCCTATTTCCTGAAAACTTGAATTTTATTTTGTGTGCTAACTAAAGTCTAAAACCTAATTCTAAGAACCCTTGGCTGCTCTAATTTACTTTTGAATATTGAGAATAAAACCTACCTTAAATACATTGTCGATGCTTATACTCGGATCATTTTGTAGCATTTTTCTTAGTTTTGAAATAAATACATCAAAACTTCGGCCTAAGAAATAATCTTTTTTACCATAAATTTTTTCGACAGCTTCTTCTCTTTTTAGAATTTGATTTTGGTTTTGACATAGCAATTTTAAAACTTCACTTTCTGTTTCGGTCAAGCGCCACGATTCATTTGCATAACTCAGTTCTTGTCGGGAATAATCAAAAATGTAAGTGCCAATTTGATATTTTTGTGGGGCTAGTGCTGGGCCAAGATTAGCTTGACGGCGTAAGAGCACCTTGATTCTGCAGAGTAATTCGTCTTCATCAAAAGGCTTAGTGATATAATCTTCGGCGCCTAGCTCAAACCCTTTAAGTTTATCTTCTTTGAGAGAACGCGCAGTGATAAACAAAAACGGCATATTTGGGCTTAGGGCTTTGAAATGTGCAGCAAGCGTAAATCCATCCATTTTCGGCATCATTACGTCTAGTAAGCAAACATCAAAATTTTGCCTTTTGAGTGTCGCCAATCCACTTTCCCCATCTCTACAAAGTTTTACCTCAAAGCCTTGGTCTTCCAAAAACTCCGACAATAAAAAACCCATACTTAGGTCATCCTCAATCAACAGTATTTTATAAGACATAGGTAAATCAGCTAGTCAATAATTGGTAATTTTATTTCGAAACAACTTCCTTTTTTCTCTTCACTTTTTACTTGAATCTGCCCTTGGTGGAGTTCAATCATATTTTTTACATAGGCAAGACCCAAACCAAATCCTTTGAATGCATGGGTAGTCTGATGGACTCTTTGGAATTTTTCGAAAATCATTTCCTTTTGTCCCACCGGAATCCCAATGCCATTATCTTCTATGGCTATGACTACTTCTTGCGCAAGCAGTTTATTAGAAATCTGAACTACAGGAATATTATCATTGTATTTTATGGCGTTTTCAATAAGGTTTCTCATCACATTCTGAAGGTGCTGCTTGTCGCCAAGAATAGCAATTGATTGTTGAATATCGACTATTTTTACTTGTGCATTTTTCTCAGCAATCAGCATAGATAAGCTATCTACAGAGTTAGTAATAAGCTCTTTCAAAGAAAGTTTCTCTTTTTCTAAAAGGTACTCGCCATTTTCTATTTTTGCCAAGTGCAAAACTCTCTCTACCTCTTGGAGCAATTGGGTATTTTCACGCTTAATCACCTCAATAAAAGGATTATTTTCGAGTTCTTCATTTTTCTTGACCAGTCTATTTACCGCCAATCCAATGCTACTTAACGGCGTTTTGAACTCATGAGCCATATTGTTAAAAAAATCCACATTGGTTTGAAGTAATAGTTTTTGCTTCATTAATGACCAATTGACCATCAGTAAAATGACCGTTATAAAAACCACAATCAAGCACGTGGTAAGAACCATGAATGTCATACCTCCCAATATGTAACGTTCCTTGGTGGGGAAGGTAACCCTCAAATAGGCTTCAGAACCGTGATGATTTTTGAAGGAAATAGCAGTCTGAAAAACGTCGCTTGCACAAAAACTATTGGTAGACAGGCTAATTTGATATGGCAAAAAAACCTGATAATTAGCGAGATTTCTATCCAAGGTTTCTCTAAAATCTTTGGTATTTACAATATCCTGTGGCAATTCCGAAATATTGGATATGAGCGTTTCGCCCGACATATCTACTACCGCGCATTTTCCTTCGTTGCAATAGGCACCATCTTTGTAAGATTTGATAGTAGAACACAGCGCGGAGGTTACCCTTTGGTTAAAGATCTCTTCGGATAATTGCCATGAATGACGCATCCAGATAATCTGGATAATCACCAAGGCAATAACGCCTAAAGTCGATGCAATCAGAATGTAAGGGATATTTTTATGCTGTATTTTCATGTAGTAAAGATAAGGCGATTCTAGTAAAACAAGATGGTTTTAACAACTCTATAACAAGTCTATAACAGTTGAATGACAGCAAGAACCAAGTAGAATGTAGTAATTTTGTAAGGTCAACAGTGTACAAATTATCGTATTCAATAAACCTCTTTAGGCTTCGATATTTTGCGCTAATTATTCATTTAATTAAACAAATTCAATATGAAAAAAGCAATTATTTCAGGATTCTTGACACTTGGCATTGTAGCGGCATCTTTGGCCTGCCCAGGTGGGAAATGTGATAAGTCTAAATGCGACAAAGCTAAATGTGATAAGTCGGCTTGTTCAAAATCGGCGAAAACCGAAAACTGCAAAGATCACGATAAAAAAGCTGCTTCTGCCGAGAAAAAAGAAGCACAAGACAACAAAGTAAAGTCTGATACTAAAGCTACTAATAAAGTAGCAATCTGGACATCACCCTATTTTACTTTGGAAAAACCAGGCTGCTAAGAATAAGTGTTGAATTGTGAATGATGAGTGTTGAGCGTAATTTTATGTTTACTAATATTTTGGCTCATCAATTCCCTTCACTTCATGCAAAGAAATTGGATTTTTGATTTCAGAACTTAAACCTTTGTACAATTCTATTTGAGTAATCCGAAATCAAAAATTCAATTTTCAAATTTCAATAAATATTTACTCAATCTACACTTTCGGCTTCCTCCAAGATGTAATTTAGCTCTTGAACATTAGTAGCGTTGAGTCGCAGAGTTCCCTTAAAGGTTTTTATTTCATCAGTTTTGTAGCGTTGATGTTTCCCACTAAATTTTAGCTGAATCATCGATTCTGGACCAGATTTCCCACAAAAGTAACACATCGAATTAGGGTTTTGTGATACCACAAAATTACCTTCACTATCAATCGGAATCGTGTATCCTTTAATTTCAACAGTTCTTCCATTAAGCATTGTAACCTTTGGACCAAAATTGGGATATAGGTAAAACATCGCTAAGTCGATATTGAATTTCTTTTTGAAATGCACATCCTTCAAATCACTCCAAGTAATTTTTTGAACATCAAAGTCTTGTTTTAATCTTTTTTGAAAGGGCTTTTCCGTAAATAGAAATGCTAGAAAAAAGTTGAGCGATACGAGAAACTTCATAATCCTTGTTATTTTTGCAATGATGTTGCAAAAATAACAAGGATTTGAATATAGGATAATAAAAAGGGGTGTTTTATTAGAAAAATAGTCAAACTATTTATTCACTGTACTGAGTGAGAATTTTGTTACATGACTCATCCCGAATTTTAAGATTGGAATTATTATCCATGTGCTTATCAAAAAAGCGGTCAGAAAATATTTTCCGACCGCTTTTTTGATACTACCGCCCAAGATATAACTCGACTAAAAACGAAATCATTGCGTCTCTACAGCTAGAATACAAATTTAAAAAATCACTCATGCACTCAATCACAATTCACTCATTTTGAAATGAATTATGTTTATTTAGCATCCTTCTCAAAATCCAATGCCACTGAATTGAGGCAGTATCGCAGCCCTGTTGGTCTTGGGCCGTCATCAAAAACATGTCCGAGGTGAGCACCGCAACGACTGCACAAAATTTCGGTGCGAGACATTCCAAAACTATCATCAGGAATTTCGAGGATAGCGTCCTTGTGGATTGCCTTATAAAAAGATGGCCAGCCAGTTCCTGATTCAAATTTTGTTTTCGAATCGAATAAAGGGAGTTTGCAACAAACACATTTATAAATCCCTTTTTCGTGGTTTTTCCAATAGGCGCCTGAGCAAGCGAGTTCGGTACTTCGCTGACGAGTAACTTTGTATTGTTCAGGTGTCAAAATTTTACGCCATTCGGCATCGGTTTTAACAACAGCAAATTTATGGTTTTTGAGAGGGTCTTCCTCTGTTCTTTGTGAGCGACTGATTACTAGTCCAAGCACACAAATACATCCTAAAATAATTACCAAGGTTTTCATATTACAAAAGGTTGTTTTAATAATTACGAAAAACAGTTCCAAATTGTTTTCGAGTGCAATAAATAAGCTTTTAAGCGAACGAAAAGTCGGCTAGATTGCCAATCGAAAAAGCATTATTTTCTATAGTTTCTTAACTTTGAATTAACTACATTAGTTGTAAATATTACTTATTTTTAAGTGAATACTTCATAGGATCATTGTAGAATTATGCATAAAGTATAGATTAGCAGGAAATTTTACTGCAACTTTATAAAGTATCAATTTGGTCTGTAAAGTCTACTTTTGGGCTTTTCGATTATCAAAAATTGACCAAATACTACCTGATTTTAACAAATTTTAACATAATTTTAAATTTTTTTATTATGTTTTAAAATTAGTTATTATATTTAGAAGCCCACTTGAAAGGAGCCTTTTTTGAGTGGTTCAATTTTTAAAAAAAACGAATTGCAGAATTTTTTACTTCTAAATATTACTGGATGCAAAATATTTACTAATAAGAAATCAATTTGACAATATTTGAAGCATTATTTCACTTTTTGGTGAATCTTCAAAAACCATCACATACCTTACATTTCTTGTCAATCTTCTTTTGGTAGCAGATAGCTTCATTAATTTTTAGGAGTTCGATTAATACTTAAACCGAAACTAAATTTATTCCCGTTAGACATTATCCTCGGAAGAGGGTATTCTTTGACATAACTTAACTGATTAGCTTGAAAAACTTTACCAACAATTCAAC
>NZ_JBMLSD010000418.1:0-1484 GCF_049240685.1 Flectobacillus sp. | reverse complement strand
ACCTGAAAGCTTAAAGCACAATCCTAAACTTTATTTTGCGTACTAACTTAACTATAGCATAGTTTTAAATCAAAAAAGGCATTCGAAAAACTAATTTCGAATGCCTCTTTTTTGATACTACATTTCGAATAGTATTTCTTTAGATGCAAAGAATTACATCTCTAATTGTAAAATATTATTAAAAATAATTACTCATCCACTCAATCCCCATTCACTAAATTGAGGATGATTTTTCAGATGGTTATTTAAAAAGTATAGCTGCTAACTTCCGCATCCGCTACATCCTCCGCTACAACCACTACAGCCGCTTCCACATCCACTACAGCCATTTCCTCCATCGCCACCATGTCCGCCATCACCCGAATGCCCTGTATCGCCAGTATCAGTAAAAATAGTAGCTCCACATCCTGAATCTTCTTTAGCTTTTTCTTCATGATTTGTACTAATACTTTGTTGAGAAGCGATTACCGTAGCTATAAGTAAGCCCACAATCCCTGAAATAACCCAAAAGATACTTGAACCCGATGCCCGAACAAACATCAGGAAACATCCAATTACTAGCCCTGAAAGAAAAAGAGGTTTGATAACCCTAAAGAAGCTATTTTTATGAATCAACCAGTAGTTGTTGGTATCTAATCGTTGGAATTGTTGCTTACCAAATCGTTCTTGGTGTGATCGCCAGATATTTTGAGGAGGAAGAGTGTCGAAGATTTCTTGATAAAATTGTAAGCTTTTGCTGTAGTAGTTGTCAAATTTGAGTGCTTCTTGATTACCTCCTTCTGTAGGATTATGGTGTATGTGTTTTTGTAGCGTATTTTGACAGAAATCTATCCAATAGGATTGTGTGTAGGTTAGGTGTAAATGCCAAGCTTGGTCAACTTCGTCGGACGGGGTAATAGGAGTAGGGCTAATACAACATAGAAAAATAAATTTCTTGTACTCTTCGATGACTTTTAAAGCATATTCGTGTGTCCATCCATTCTCACGAGCGAGCCTTTTTGAAAAAGGAAAAGATACATTTGGAACATCCAGTTCAAACTGTTGAATGCGGTTCCATAAGTCAAGGTTTTGTTGAGGAATCATACAAATAAGAGGTTTTATTTCTATACAAAATATATAGACTATCTTCCATATTTGCAAGTGTTTTAATTTATTTTTTTGTAAGTAGTCGTGCAGAATAAGATTTAAGTTACGTGCTTAGGCATTAGGCAACAGGCACAAGGCAAAGAGTGTTAAAATGTTTTTTATTAACCACAGCCATGCTTTTTCCAAAGCCCACCTCTGAAAGCCGAAAGCTCAAAAATTAAATTCTATTTTGCACTATTACTTAAGTAAAAGGAAAGATTAATTAATAGTATATCTGAGGCAAAATTTGAACATAGTCTTTTGTTTATGAATATTTTCAAATAACCAATCTGATTACTGGACTAATTTGAAGTTACTAGTTCAAGACTTAGTCTTGGACTCATTTTTTTAACAGTTTA
>NZ_JBMLSD010000417.1:0-4196 GCF_049240685.1 Flectobacillus sp. | reverse complement strand
AAATTCAATTTTATTTTGCGTACTAACTTGTGTTTGATGCTCTGAGGTAGGAACCTATTCGGAAGTTATTGAAATTCATTGAAGAAAAAAAAAGTATTATGGGGTTTTGAAGCTTATAAGGGTCTTCTCTAAAATTACGAAACGATTTTGACTTCAAAATATGTTAGCTATAAAAATCCCTCTCCAACATTCAGATATATGGCTTTATTACGCTATAAAAACGATAAATACCTCAAACAGGAAGAAAGCCGCCAAGAGCTAGGTTTTGGCAAGCAAGTAGGCGAAGCCCAACGATTGGTCAATCGAGACGGAAGTTTTAATGTCAAAAGGGTTGGCTCTTCTATTCTCGACCGTATCAATATTTATCATGAGTTGATTACTTGCACATGGCCTCAATTTTTTATGATAGTGGTTGTGTATTTTATGGTGGTCAATTTGCTATTTGCAGGATTGTACAATGTCATCGGCATGGAGCACCTTCAAGGCGCTGACATGAGTACGCCTACTATGCGGTTTATGGATGCTTTTTTCTTTTCGGCACAAACTCTAACTACGGTAGGTTATGGGCGTATTGCTCCTACTGGTTTGATTATGAGTACAGTGGCATCGCTCGAATCTTTGTTGGGATTGATGGGCTTTGCAATAGCTACTGGCTTATTGTATGGACGCTTTTCTCGGCCTATTGCGCATATTTTATACTCTGATATCGCTGTGATAGCACCCTATTTGGATATGACAGGTTTGATGTTTCGTATTGTCAATGCTCGTGACAACCAAATAATCGATTTGTCTGTAGAAGTTAATTTATCCATGTTACAAAAAGATGAGCATGGCAGAAAAACACGCTCTTACAACCGCCTACATTTGGAAAGAAGTCAAGTGAATTTCTTCCCAGGCAGTTGGACCATCGTTCACCCTATCACCGATGAAAGTCCGTTGTTTGGTATGAGTCAAGAGGAGCTTCTAGAAAAACATGCAGAGTTTTTGATTTTGATAAAAGGTACCGAAGATACTTTTAATCAGACTGTTCATTCTCGTAGCTCATATCATGCCGAGGAGGTGGTGTTTGGACAAAAATTTGTTTCAATGTTTGGTGAGATAGATAGTAACGGTCACGTAGTCTTGGACTTGAGTAAATTATCAGAGACAAACCCAGTGCCATTGGCTAGCGAATTGTTTCCTGAGGAGTAGATATTGGTAAGTATTAATTGCATTAATACGCTCTAGGCAATAAGCAATAGGCTTTAGGCAAGCACATTCTTTAGCTTACAGCTTAATGCCTATTGCTTGAAAACTTAAATTTTATTTTGCGTGCTAACTTAACTAATAACTTCTTTTCACTTATCTCTTTAGAATTTTGTAAATTTACATCTTGTGTAAATGAGAAAATTTAGATTGAAGAATTAGATGCAAAAACCTCCATTTTTGAAAAAAGGCGATACCGTAGGAGTATTGGCACTGGCGTGGAAAGTCGCTTTTGAAGATTTAGAAGCAGCAATTGCTTTTATGGAAACCGAATGGGAGCTCAAAGTTGTATTGGGGGAGTCATTGAAAACAAGCTATAATCAATATGCAGCAACCGATGAAGTTCGTGCGAGAGATTTTCAACAAATGTTGGATAATCCATCTATCAAAGCGATTTTTTCGGCAAGAGGAGGTTATGGAAGTGCTCGAATTTTGGACCAAATCAATTTTGATGCTTTTTTAGAAAACCCAAAATGGTTGATTGGTTTTTCAGATATTACGGCGGTACTTTGCCATGCGTTTTGTTTAGGTGTCGAAAGTATCCATGGGGTAATGCCTAAATTATTTTTGCAAGAAGGCGGCGCACAAAGCTTAGAGTCGCTCAAAGATTTGCTATTTGGCAAACCTATATCCTATCAAGTACCAAGTCATCCAATGAACCGTAAAGGAAAAGCGCAAGGGCAACTCGTAGGTGGTAATTTGGCATTGATGGTGCATTTGATTGGTTCGAGATCTGAAGTAAATTTAAGTGGTAAAATCCTTTTTCTGGAAGATGTAGGCGAATATCATTATGCGCTCGACCGCATGATGATTCAGCTCAAGCGAACAGGTCAATTAGCCGAGTTAGCAGGTTTGATTGTGGGGCATTTTTCCAACCTATCTGATGATCCGTCTATTTATGGCAAAACAGCTTATGAAATTGTAGAGGAGGCCGTTGCGGAATATGAATACCCTCGCTCCTACGGCTTTCCCGTCGGGCACGAACCCGAAAACTGGGCCATGCCTGTAGGCCGAGCAATGGAATTAACTGTACTCGAAAATCTCTGTATGCTGGAAGAAAGAATAATTGAGTAATTGAATGAGTGATTTTTTTATTAAATTTTATCTATAAAAAGATAGAGTTTCCTCTGTGTTGTGGTCTTTTAGAAATAATCACTCTATCACAACCCTCTAACTAACTAAATGAACAAGTAAGTAAGTGGGTAAAATGTGTTTTAGGCACAAGGCAACAGGTTCTAGGCAAAGAGTGTTAATAGGTTTTTAGTAATTATAGATATGTTTTGCCGAAAGCCCATTGCTGAAAGTCGAAAGCCCCAAAGTTGCTTTTTGAGGGCAACCTATTTTAGGCAAGGACAATTCATCACTCAGAACTCAACATTCGTATATACATCTATCACTTTACCTAACATTTTAATCATGCTTGCTAAAACTTATGGAAGCGCCGTTCATGGCGTAGATGCGACAATTATTACCGTTGAGGTAAGTGAAGGTCAAGGACAAGGTTTTTTTATTGTGGGCTTACCTGATGGTGCCGTAAAGGAATCTGCTCACCGTGTAGAATCGGCAATTAAACAAACTGGCTATTTTTTCCCACGTACTAAGGTGGTCGTAAATTTGGCTCCTGCTGATATTCGAAAAGAAGGCTCAGCATACGATTTGCCTATTGCTTTGGGGGTGATACACGCCTCCGAACAAGCCCATTTACCTGTTTTGGAAGACTACGTCATTATGGGTGAGTTGGCATTAGATGGTGCTTTACGACCTATCAAGGGTGTTTTGCCCATTGCTATCGAAGCTCGTAAACGTGGCTACAAAGGCTTTATTTTACCTGTTGAAAATGCATCAGAAGCTTCTATTGTCAATAACTTAGATATTATAGGGGTCAAAAATATTGGTGAAGCTATCGGTTTTTTGAAAGGAAGTCTTGAAATAGAACCAACTGTAACAGATACGAGAGATATATTTTTTCATTCTCAAAATGATTACGATGTCGATTTCTCGCACGTACAAGGGCAAGAAAATATCAAACGTGCGCTCGAAATAGCGGCAGCAGGCGGTCATAATGCCATTATGATTGGCCCTCCTGGGGCTGGGAAAACCATGCTTGCTAAACGTTTGCCAACGATTTTGCCTCCATTGACTTTACAAGAAGCCCTCGAAACGACCAAGATTCATTCGGTGGCGGGCAAGCTAGGTACGAAAGCTACCCTGATTTCTACCCGACCGTATCGTTCGCCTCATCATACCATTTCGGATGCCGCCTTGGTAGGTGGAGGTTCAAATCCACAGCCTGGCGAAATATCACTAGCGCATAATGGGGTATTGTTTTTGGACGAATTACCCGAATTCAAAAAGTCTGCATTAGAAGTAATGCGTCAACCTTTGGAGGAAAGAAAAGTAAGCATTTCGAGAGCAAGATGGGCGGTGGAGTTTCCATCCAATTTTATGCTCATTGCTAGCATGAACCCTTGTCCTTGCGGTTATTACAATCATCCCGAAAAAGAATGTAGTTGTCCTCCGGGAACAGTCCAGAAATATTTGAATAAAATCTCTGGCCCACTGCTCGACCGTATCGATTTGCACGTGGAGGTAACGCCTGTCAATTTTGACCAACTATCTTCTACCCGTAAAACAGAAACGAGTGAGGAGATTAGAGAACGAGTAATCAAGGCGAGATTAATTCAAACGGAGCGTTTTAAAGATTATCCTGCTATACATTCCAACGCAATGATGCCTTCGCAAATGGTTAAAGAGGTATGCGTACTTGAACCCGTGGGAGTTTTGTTGCTCAAACGTGCCATGGAAAAGCTTCAACTTTCAGCGCGCGCCTACGACCGTATTTTGCGTGTAGCACGCACGATTGCCGATTTGGCTGGTACCGAAAATATCCAAACCGAACACATCGCCGAAGCTATCCAATACCGAAGCCTAGATAGAGAAAATTGGGCGGG
>NZ_JBMLSD010000416.1:0-1186 GCF_049240685.1 Flectobacillus sp. | reverse complement strand
CTCTTTTAGCTATTATTATGCAACCTCAGATTATCTTTTTTGATAAAATTACAGCACAAGATACTATAGATAAAGATGCTTGTACGTATGTGTTGGTAGCGAAGAAAAGGTAGGATTGGTACTTAGCTCTGAGATTAAATCTCATTCTTGTTCATGAAATTTATTCACTATATTCCATTATTATTATGTTTTTTGGGGTGTAAAAACTCTGATTTAAGCCCCAAAGACTTTATTTCATATTATTCATTTAATGGAAACACGAATGATTTGAAAGGAACCAATAATGCTATCAGTATTTACCGTGCTCGACTGACAGATGATAAAAATGGCAATGCCAATAGCGCTTATTACTTTGATGGAATCTCTTATATTGAATTTCCAAAGCCTGCTATTAAAAACGATTTTACGGTGTCGCTCTGGGCTATGATTGAATCTGTTCCAACAGAAGGTACTATTAGGACAGCAATGTCCATAGGTTCTTCGGGAGGAGATCAACTTATCAATATATCCAACAATTATTATGGCGTTTCGGGTTGGGCTTTGACCAGCTACAACGAAGATGGTAGCAATTTGGTAGTCACACCGAATACATTGTCTTCTATGGTTGCCCAAAAGTGGGTGCATTTAGCTTTTACTCGTGATGGGCATAACTTTAAGGCCTATATAGATGGAAAGCAAATTGGACGTTTGCCCATAGAGGGAAAATCTGCTGGGTATGGCTTTGGAACTCAAAGATTTTATGTGGGGAATAGACATACTGGACAAGGATTTATTGGTACCATTGATGAAGTGAAAATATATAAACGTGCCTTGTCAGCAGAGGAAATAGGTCAACTTTCATCAAACTAAATAGAAAGAAGTTATTTGTAAATCGTATATCAGCTATAAGTTATCGTGCAAAATAAAATTTAAGATTGTGCTTTAGGCTTTCAGGTATCGGCTTTCGGCGGTGGGCTTTGGAAAAAAGCATGGCTGTGGTTACTAAAAAACATTTTAATACTCTTTGCCTTGCGCCTGTTGCCTAGTGCCTAACCATATAAATAAATCTCATTCTGCACGATTACTTAATACTTCCTAAATTGAGAGAAGAGATTCAAAATCCAGTTTTAATACAACTTATATTAAAACAAGATAGAAGGATAAATATTATCCTTCTATTTTTGTTTTCGAGTGTACATTTTTAATA
>NZ_JBMLSD010000415.1:0-5895 GCF_049240685.1 Flectobacillus sp. | reverse complement strand
AATCAAAATTCTCTCAATTTGGAACTGCTCATGCTTATTTCTTTTTAGGAGCTGACTTTAGGGGGTATACTCTTACATAGTCAATTTCCATACGTTGCGGGAAAATACTTTCGTCTACTCCTTTGAGACCGCCCCATCCTCCTCCAACTGCAATATTTAGTAAGATATGGAAAGGTTGATCAAATGGATATTCTTCCCATCGATTGCTTACTTTGGGAAAAGACAAGATCAATTCGTTATCGATAAATGCCTCTATTTTGTCAGGTGTCCAATCTACGCGATATACATGAAAAGCTGTATGAAAATCAGGAAGCATTTTATTGGCTGAGCGCTGAGTACCTTTGATATGATTGAAGTCGCGAGTATGTACCGTGGCATGTACACGACCAGGGTCGTAGCCCACGTGCTCCATAATGTCGATTTCGCCATTGTCAGGCCAATAGGTTTTGCTATAAACTTGCTTAGTAGCCAACATCCAAATGGCGGGCCAAGTGCCTCGTCCTTCAGGAAGTTTGGCCTTAATTTCGAATCTCCCATACAGAAAATCCCCTTTGCCTTTGGTCACTAAACGTGCCGATGAATAGGCATTGTCCTTTACTGTTTCCTTTAAGGCTTCGATAATGAGTACACCGTTTTCGACACGAGCATTTTTAGGTTTTTTTTCAGTATAATATTGTAGTTCATTGTTGCCCCAGCCATGGCCGCCCACATCATAGTTCCATTTAGTAGAGTCAGGAAGTCCATTTTTGTTAAACTCATCAGCCCATGAAGGTTTTGAAGCAAACTGATAGGTTTTCGTTGGGATGTTTTGTGCCAAAGCCCAAAATTGTAAGCAAATACATAGTCCAGTTAATACATAGCGTTTTTTCATAGTTTGTAAATTAATGTATTGATAATAAGCCTTTTATTAGAAATGTTAAATGAAATATAAAAGAACAAATGTAATATGAATATTTTTATATAAAATTAGAAAAATTATATTTTATGGGTGTTATTTTGCATAATTTATTGGATTTTAACCGTAAAATTCCTATATTTAATCTAAGGAGTTTAGAAAATAAAGAAGAATCAAAAACATACTCAATACCTAAAACTCCCTTTCTTTCGGACTACTAACACACAGAATCAAAGAATGCTCTCTAAAGTCCGAAACGCCTTAATTATTGTTCGATATACTCTTTCCTTACTTGATTAACATAGTTACCGTCTTGTAAATAAACTATGTTATAGTCAGAATCGATAATTGCTTTCTAGAAGTTACCTCCATAGTCTCTCCCAACCGAGAGACCTAAATTTATATTGTTCAAATTTTAACTTTATACAAAGCCATGATTGATATTCACGATTTTTTCAAACGTACTTTTCCAGATGCCCTAATTGCTAATCCAAGCGTATCTTCTTTACATCCAATGAAGCTTCGTTTGACCATTTATGGCGAACGAGAAGGAGAGTGGATAGTAGATACGACGGGCGTACCAACTTGCTATGTAGCTTCCTCGGAGCAGTGCGAAAACTCGATAAAAATGTCTTATGCAGCATTTCAGAATTTTATAAAAGACCCAATAGGATTGGCGTCGTCGTATGCCTCTGCTGGATTAATAAAAGTACATGGTCGTCTGAATTTACTTCCTCATTTTTCTAAGTTATTTAAAGTCGTGAAAAGAGGATAGTACATGAGTCACTATATCGAATACCTTTAAAACAAAAGCGGCTGCCCCAGTGGAGTAGCCGCTTTTGCTTGTTATATAGATTGGTTTACTATCTATTTCTTATTAAGATTGTTGATCCAAGCAGCAATTTTTTGAATATCCTTTTTAGGAACATGGCTCATTGGCGCCATTGGCGTTGCAAAATCTGGCCAGTTTTCTGGTTTTGGTTCTGCAATCAAAGCTTCTAGTTGAGCATTAGTATATTTGCGTTTTGCTACTTCCGAATACGCCGGACCTACAGCACGCTCATTTACTTTGTGACAAGCCAAACAAGTATGTTTTGACAACAATGCCATAGCTTCTTTGTCAGAAATAATTGACGATACCGCAGCAGTTTTAGCACCAGCTTTTGGTTTAGCGCTACCTTTCATACCTTCAGTACTTGGAGCAGCTTCTTTCATTTGATTATCTGGCGTATTGGCCGCTGCACCTGCATCTACTCTTTCGCGTTGAGCTCTAGTTTTTGGCGTAACCAAGGTAATGTTTGCTTTTGGCCCCGTAGGAATGCTGTTTAAAGTATAGTAGGCGCTTCCGTGTAACAATGCCAAGCCATCTTTAGCAGATTTAACACCTTCTGGTTTGATATCGTGGATATAACCTTCACGAAGACCATCTACTACAATTCTTACTTTCAAACCATCTTCTGATGCCTTTGCACCACGTACAGCATTATCCTTACGATCTACAATCGGACTACCATACACTGGGTGATATTTGTATGTGTAGCTCGATACGTCGTAGTTGTTTACATCCTCAGCAGTCTTTTTGTTTACAGGCATCGTAAACTCGATTTCAAAGCCATCAGGCATAGCACGAACAGCCTTCATTTCGAAAGGCGTTTTTCCTGTATAAACCAATCTTTCTAGACCGTAATCTTCTTTACCCACAGAACCCCAACCACGGTTTGTACCACCTACATACATACCTTTGTCGGTACCCCACGACATACGCAATACACCCGAACGGAAGCCCGAGCGGAAGTCGAAAGATGCACCTTGGTATTGTCCATTAACTTTTTCGAGAAATACACGAGCAATTTTTGACATACCTTGGTCACCTACAAAGATTTGACCAGCAAATGGACCAAATGCACCACTCGTTTCGTCTGCGATAATTTCAGAAGTAGACACTCCTAATACCCCGTGAGGCAACCATACCGCTGGCGATTTGATATTCATGTTTGGATAGGTCTTATGAGCCATTTCATAAATGGTAGTCATAGGCTCATTTTTCACATATTCAGGTTTTACTTTCGGGTCGTCGCGAGGATCAACTTTTGAAAAAATCATATCCGCACGCATCTTCACGGGCGATTCAGGACGGTTTGCCCATTGCAACGAAGCAGGGTGACCCAAGAAATCACCTTTTTCTACATGAGTGATAAAACCAGAACCCATCCAGTCTCCTTGGTTATCGCCATAGAAAAATTCGCCATTCAACATACCAATCCCACACGGAGAACGCATCCCTGCGGCATAAGGTTGCATGTTGCCATCTTCGGTAATACGCATAGTCCATCCACGCCAAGGTACAAGAGATTTACCAGCCCACCAATCAGAGTCACCAAAACCTACGTTACCAGTTACATAAAATGCGCCATCTGGCCCAATTTTAGGCCCAAATGAGTACTCATGATAGTGACCAGAAATAGGCCAAGCATATACCGTTTCATAGCGTTCGGCTTTGCCGTCGCCGTTTTTGTCAACCAATTTTGTCAACTCACCACGTTGTGCGCAATAAAGGCTTCCGTCTTTGTAAGCTAAACCCAAAATTTCGTGCAAACCACTTGCAAATTTACGATAAACAGGCTTGGTTGAAGTTGGGTTTTCGATGATATACACATCACCACGACGTGTTGACACTGCAACATCGCCATTAGGTAAAGTTACCAAACCTCCCACTTCAAGAACGATACCTTCAGGGATAGGTACTTTTACGATTTTGTAATAATCATTTTCAGTTGGGCCATCTTGAGCAAAAGCCCCAGCACTCATACATCCTGCCAATAGGAGTGCCTTAGATACTGAGTTGAATACAGATTTTATTTTCATTGTTTTGAAAGTCAAAATTGATGTTTTTCATGCCAAAAGGTTTTCTTTTAGCTTAAAAAAGTAGTGAATCTATGTGCCGAGTAAGCTTTTGTTTTACCAACTTACCTAGACCAATGATTACCACATAATTGCGTACTGTACTTTTTCTGAAGCTGGTACAGTTAATACTTTCTGAGTACCTACCGATTCGATTGTAGCACCCGAAGCCTTGATATAGTAGCTTTTGCCATCTACTGTGTAAGTATCGTCAGCTACTTTGCTGATTTCGTTGCCCAAAGCCAAACGAACTACTTGTCCCGCTGGATTTTTGATACTCAAAGTACGAGTCAAATACTTATTATCAGTAACACGGATTTGGTCCTCTACTTCGCTACCCAACATTTTGTAACGGAAAGTAGGAAGGTCATTGGCATCTAAATCATACCCTAACGGACGATATGCTGCTGCTTCGGTAGGAGTAGCCGTAGAAGAACCTTTGTCGGCATTTGCTACCAATACAGGACTGTCAGGCAAAGTCAATAAGGCTCCACGAGCACGTGAAGAACCATCACCACGGTCATCCCACATTGGAGATGTATCCAAGAAATCACCTTTCCAGATTTGAACGATAGCGCCGTTGTCTAGGTCATAAGTATAGTGCAAGTTGCTTGGGTTACCTACATTTACCGAGTGTACTACACGCTTTAATTTTTTACCATCTTTGAAAAGGTCTGTAAACGAACGGAATACGATTGGTTCTTTGGCATCCAATAAAATTGGATCTGCTGGAGGGCCAGCCAAGGTAGAAGCTAGGCTATGATAAGCCGTTGAGCGAAAACTTGGGCCTTGTACCCACATACCTAAGATTGGAGGCATCCAACCATCTGTTTTATATACGGTAATTTCTACAGGGACTTTACCCGCAGGCAAGTCCATTTCAGCAAAACGTTTATCTCTTGAGAAAGTCCATGCATCTGGCAACAATTCTTTGCCATTGACATTTACATAATATTTACCCGCAAGTTGGAATTCGAATGAATGCTTACCAGCCTTCGGAACATCAAGGGTTGTTGTGAAGATTTGAGCAAAATCATTGGTTTGCTTACTTACATCCCAAGATAGGGTATTGATGGTACCAGTAGCATCTGGTTTTTTTGAAAGAAAATCTTTTGGCTCTCTGAATTTACCATAGAATACTTTATAAGCGATAGGTGCCATCTCAGCAGGCTTACCACTTAGGTCAGCTACTTTGAAGTTACGGAAAGCTACAGCACCGTGGTCACCTTGAATCATAAATGGACCAAGTGGCGCTTCATCTTCAGAGATAGGGCCGCCCGTTGGACCAGTCAATTCTACATTTTCATGAAGAACATAACCGTTTAACTTAATAGAAATCACCTTAGCATTTGCGATTTTTTTACCAGCAGCATCAAAACGAGGTGCTTGGAAAGAAATCTGCATGTGTTGCCACAAACCTGGTGCTAAACATGCATTGATACGTGGTGCGTGTCCTTCATAAAGGTATTCTTGTGGAATAAATTTGCGACGCTTATAGATACCACCGCAGTCACCATAGGCAGGCTTTTTTACGCCCCAACTGTCAAGCAATTGGATTTCGTAACGTCCTTGTAAATAAAAACCAGAGTTAGAATGAGATGCCATCATAAAGTCAAACTCTACATCTACATCGCCGTATTCAGCAGCAGATAATAAGTTTGCACGGTTGTTGGCGTCAGGGAGGTTGACCAAAATGCCTTTTCCAGCCTGAGTGGTCATTGTTTCATTTTTTGTGAGGTCGGCAGTTACGTCACCAGCGATTTGCCAGTTGGCTTTACCCGTTGGCTTCCAGAATGATAAATCATTCAAAGAAACAGTCTCTTGTGCGAAGCTTCCTAATGGCAAACACAAAGACATGACCAAAAGTAATTTTTTCATAAAAAGAGTTTTTGATATGAATAAAAATAGAAATTGGGAATTTGCCCTTAAATTTAACACTATACTTGGTATTTGTTATCCTGAAAAGCAAGAATCGGTAATAGGTTGTCGATTTCTCATAATTTCTGAAATGTAAAACGATAAATTTATCAAAAATTAGATAAATTTTGGATAGAGTAAGTGAACAGGATTATTTGTTTTAGGCACAAGGCAACAGGCAT
>NZ_JBMLSD010000414.1:0-4632 GCF_049240685.1 Flectobacillus sp. | reverse complement strand
GTGTTGATAAAAATTGCTGTAGCGGCAACCCTTGCGGTTGCCGCTACAGCATAATGATAAGAATGCTTTTGAGTAAAAACAAATCCTTTATACAGCCCTAACTGGAGATTTAAAATGTACCTTGTAATTCCGAAATCGAACATCCGATATCCGAAAGAAAAACTAGGTTTTGAGTCTAAAGATTGGTTTCCTATATTTGCTACTTTTCATCTTAACTAAACTATGAAATCATGAATACAGATACTACTAAAACCATTCTTTGGATTCTCAGTATCCTTTATGGGATATTGATTGTTGGGTCATTTTTTCCAATTATGATGAGCCCTTTTTTGTTCGATGCGGGTGCCACAAAAGGACGCTGGGTAACTTTTTTCTCGATTCTGTCTTTTCCTATCTTAGCCTTGATTTCGATTATTGCTGCTTGGTGGTTGTTTCGACATGGGCATTATTCGGCAGCCAAATGGGTCTTTACTTTACCTGCTTTGAGCATTATAGGATTTTTTGTCGGTTTTTCGATGCCCTAGTTTAATGGCATTTGTCCTGCAAAATGAAGAACTAAAAGATATAGGTTGATAGATACTCTCAAGAACATCGTGTTTGTTCTGACAGAGAATAGCCGATTACTTGACAATACGAGGAAGTGACCTTCAAGTTTTTGAGGTAGTTCACTGAATTTTATGAAAACAGTTTAAAACTGTTAAAAAAAGTAAGTCCAAGACTAAGTCTTGAACTATGAACTACAATTTTGTACCGTAATCAGAGAGAATAGGATGAAAGTTTAACCAAGATTTAGTTCTAGACTGACTATTCCACTTAGCGGGTGAATTTATTCACCCCTTACGAAAGAGTTGAAATAGCTTCATAAAAAAAGGGTCGAAAAATTATTTTTCGACCCTTTTTTTATGCTAAAATCAGCTTTAGACGCAATGTGTTGTGTTTTACAAATGAAGATTTTAGTAAAAATAATCACTCATTCACTCAATCACAATTCACTAAATATTATACCGCAAAACTTTCGCCACAGCCGCAAGTACGGGTAGCATTTGGGTTTTTGAACTGAAAACCTTTGCCATTCAGACCGTCAGAAAAATCTAACTCGGTGCCAGCTAGATATAGAATTGATTTTTTATCGACCATGATTTTAACGCCTTTGTCTTCAAATACCATGTCGTTAGGTTGTGGCGCTGAAGCAAAGTCAAGGTCATACATTAAGCCCGAGCAACCACCACCTTGTACGGCTACACGTACATTGTAATTATCGCTCAAACCTTCTTTATCACGTAGTTCTTTGATTTTTGCGGCTGCTATATCTGTTACTGTTACCATGATGCTATATCGATTTTAGGAAAAACAAGTTGTTATGAATTTTGAACTACAAAATTAACTGAAAAGTTCCGAAAATCTATTTCTTAGGCAAATGAACCTCTGCCATCATGCACCGTGCCGAACCGCCTCCGTTACCTTCAATCATACTTAAATCGAAGTGGAGTATGGTGCAATAATCGCCGAGAGTTTTGGTTTGGGCTGGTGTAAGCGAGTAATAGGCAGCATCGGACATTACTAAATATCGGTCTCCTTTATCGCTACGAATTTCGAGCATATTCCCTGCAAACTGGTTCATCTGGTCAAGTGTGATTTCTATCACTTGTTTTCCGCTGCTTTCGAGCGAGTTACGTACCTTCAGACGTTCGTCCAAATCAGGAATAGCATCCAAACAAATCACCGCAAACATATCTCCCACGCACATCAAGACATTAGTATGGTAGATTTGTTTGCCAGCACCATCTACTGCCGTGAATTTTACGATTTCGTAATTCATCTGAATACTGAACTCATTGAGTACAGTTTCGTAGGTTCGTGGTGAAATACAAGCATACGCAATTTTAAATTTACGGTCGAGTACCATAGAGCCTGTACCCTCCAAAAACTCACCTTTTTCCTCAAATGTAGATAAGTCTATTCTTCGATTGATATAAAAATCTTTTTCTAGTAGACCAATTATATCCTGACGCCTTTCCAAGCGACGGTTAGGAGCCTGCATAGGATATTCGATAACTGTGCCATTATAATGGAAAGAAATCCAGTTGTTAGGAAAAATAGAATCGGGAGTATGCGGCTCTGGCGTATCATCTACCACAATGACATTAACACCATGTTTGCGGAGGCGAGCCACCATTTCATCAAATTCCTGTAAGGCTTGAGTTTGAGCCGTTTCTTGGGTTTGCTGACCAAAAGCTTTATCCTGAAATGCATTAGATTCGGCTGTTTGTTCATTAAATCCAAATCGCACAGGTCGAATCATCAGGATATTTGAAGTTGTTTGTGAGCGCATATCTTGAACCGTTTTGTTTGTTGAAAAATAGTTGTTTGTGAATAGTGTAGCCCTTACCATCCAAAAAAGATTACCTATTGGGTTTTCGTCAATGAGCTATCGGCATTTAGGAAAGATATTTCTATTACTTCTTTATCAATTTCCGATAGCTTATTGCTCATGGCTGATAGCCAAAACCTAAAATCCTTCTCTTAGAATTGGCATCGACATACAGTGTGAGCCACCACGAGCACGAGATAATTCTGCTGATGGGAGTAGTATAAAGGTATTTTGCATATTTTCTGGCGACTTGCGACCACTTTCAAAATCCTGAATCAAATCCGCGGCTTTGATGGCTTCAAAGCCTAATGCTTTAAATGCTTCAAGCGTTTTGTCGTTTCTATCATAACCTATTACAACGCCTTCTTTGAGCGCCAACAAATTGCAAGAATCTGTCCACTGCTCGCGGTCGCCATAAGGGAATTCATTGTTTCCCGAATACACAAACTGTACATCGAGAGGCATACAACCGAGGTCATTCACTGAAATTTCTGTTAGTAAATCCTCTAAGTATTCAATTACTCTGGGCTCTTTAGCATCCTTTCTAAATTGTATAATTCGCAATTCATCTTTTACTTTTGCTTTGATGAGACCAGCTTTTACAAAAACCTCATTTTCTTGTTTGGCTTGTTTTCCTAAAGAGCCTAGCAATACCCACACGTTTCTTTTGACTTGTGTAAATACGGTATCGATATGCATATAGTCGCGTTTTTTAGGAATCTTGACCAACGTTACCTTTTCTACAATATTTTTATCAAAAAGAGCTTCTATTACCTGCTTAGCAGCATAAACCGTTGTTCTTTCCGAAATACCAATTAATAAATGATTAGGCGCAACCATCATGACGTCGCCACCTTCGAGCGTTGCAATCGTGTCAGACTTTTGATCGTCGGGCATCAAAAATTGATGTTCGTTGTCAGGGATTTCAATAATATTGCTTCGTATTTCGTCAAAGATTTGATGATTGAAGAAAACATATTGCATAAGTAATGCCTCACGCGTTCGAGCAATTTTTGCAGGTTTATTCAGCAACAAATAGTTATTGATGGTAATCCCAATATCGCGAGTAAATATAAAGTTGGGAATAGGAGCAAAAAGCATTTGTTTATCGGGAGTCATACCCGAAATCAACGTTTTGGCGAGCTCCGAAGAGGCATAATTTAAGAGGGTATTCTGAATAGCATAAGAACAATGTTCAACCGCACATACGGCAGCTACGAGCCGCGTTCGGATAATAGAATTGTCTAAAACTTCTGCCAACAGCCTTTGTACTTCTATTACCTTGTCTGATTTGAAATAATGTGGACTTTCGGGTTTAAAAAATTCTCTGGAGGTATCAGCGTCGATTTCTTGTAGTCTTCCTTTGATTTTGGCTGGGTCCAGAAAATACAAGAGGGTTTTTACATAATAATCATATTCATCTCTACGCATGGTATCCAAATGCACAATGTCTTCAAATAGCCAATCTTGCGCTTTTGAAGGAATAACCTTCCCTAAACCACTGTCTGGGCTATGAATCAATAACCTCTTGAGCGTTCCTACTTCCGATGAAACATTGATAGACTTTTCCATAAATTTGATTGTCTTTGAAGTTTATTGCTTTTTAGGTAAAAAATGGTAAAAAACTCATTTTTCGCAATAAACGATTTTTTTGGGACAATGTCAAGGTTAAGCAGAAACATAATGTAATTTTGACTTTGGGTTAGCACCCAAAATTAAGTTTAATGTTAGGCAATAGGCTTTAGGCATTAAGCCGTAAGCTAAAGAAAATAAAATTATAATGACCTTTGGCTTAAGGCCTACGGATTACTGCTTGTAGCTTTCAAGTTAAATCTAGTTTTGCAAGACTACTTAAGCTGAATAGATTTTCATAAAAAGCTAAAAAAATCATTATTATATAATTGAAGTTTTTTTTGTGTAAAATAAAATATTTTCATTGTATACGTAGAAAATTCATCAAGAGGTGTACCATATCGTACCTCAAAGCCTAAATTTGAGGTATTCGGATGCAATCCAGTTAGTGATTTCTTTCGTAAATTTATGTATCTATATATAGGCACGGGAGAGAAGTTACTCGAATTGATAGTATTTATGGTAATTTGTCATTTGCTCATGACGCATTCCAATAAGCAGTAATTAGGCGGTTTAATTGCACGATATTGAATGTATTGTTAGCCTTACTACAATTGGAGACTATACTCCCTTTTGCTTTTTTATTCTTCTCTAAAAATCTTCCTCCATTCATTTTACTGATTTTATGA
>NZ_JBMLSD010000413.1:0-5605 GCF_049240685.1 Flectobacillus sp. | reverse complement strand
AATTAAGATTTTTCCTTACTGGTTTAGCCTGCTCATAATCAACCCAGTTCAAAGCAAAATAACTGTCAGGTACAGTTTTAAATACCAGTTTCATTAAACAGAACTTGATAGCTCTTCCTAAGCTTTTTGTTCTCTTTTCGCCTGTATTTATTTCTGGCAATCGCTCAATATATACCTCACTTTCATTGTTGCCCAAAGCTTTGCTTGAACCAATTACCACAACTTCGTCTCCATTTACCATCACTGGGAGGACTATTTCATTTGGCAATATTTCTTGATTTTGAATTGCCAGAATTAAGGGGTTATCAGCATTTACTTCGCCTTCTATTTCTTCTAACTCTATTTGTTGTTTTTGCTCAACTGACTTCGATTGAGGAGATAAATTTAGAATAGCAAGGCTATTGATAGTGATAGAGCTTTTAAGCAAAGACTCGTTGCCAATGCTTCTTGAAGGATGATACAAAGATGAAAGTGTAACCTTTGCTTGAAAAGATTGATGTGCTTTGAATGTTAACGAACTATCAGCCAAAACAATATCTTCTTTTCCAATGGTAGCATTGTTTTTCACTAACCTAAGCTTCAGGTCTTTAGCTAACCAGTCAAAAGAGGGGTTTGTTTCAAGATCAAATTCATCTAAGAATTTACTACTTCTAATTTGTGAATCTTCAATAGATTTTGTTTGTGAATAATCTTTATTAATCGAAAAGTTCTCCTGTATAAAAAAAGACAAATCTATTTCTTTTGTACTTACTATTAACTTAAACAAGCAATTACTCTCATTATCAGCATATTGTTCTTTATAGAAACCCAATCGGTTCTTAACAATAACCCCCGTTTCGTTAGCTGGAATAGTTGACTTGCCCAATTCTTTAATACCATAAAGAGGGGAAACAAAGATTACTTTGAAATAAAGCTCAACCTTAGCATTATTTGCTACTGAAAGAGTGTAATGTTTGGGTATCACTTCACCACTTTCATTTTGGTCTAAAATCAACTGAATATCATCTCCAACAAAAGATTGCTCCTCAACAGCCAAAGAGAACTCAATTTCTTCTTTTCTCAACCTTGATTTTGGGTTATTTAATTGTTTAATATTTTCCCAACGAACAATATCTCGTAAAACCTGATTTATTTCAAATAAATGCTCTTTTTCTGTAATGATTTTTCGTGAAGTTCTGTGAATTACTTGAATGAGATTACCTGATTGTAAAACCCAATAATCGGCAAACGCTTTTTCTACACACAAATATTCAGATAAAACAGAAAGGTCGTCTATTGGAACGCCGCTGTAAATAGTCGCATATTTTTTATTCCCATCAATTAGCACGCCTACATACTGTTGTTGATTATCCAATGTTGCCTCTGGTATAACAATAGAATCAAGCATTTGTACACCTGTTATTTTTCCTTTTGTAAACAAATGCTTTTCGGTAAATGAAGTAGTATTGGGTGAAAAAATCCAGATAGTAGCAGGCTTATTATATTCAATGGCCAATCCATGAATATTTCCTCTTTGAGCCCTCCATGAACGACTTTCTGAATCGTACGTTATAGGAAATGTATCGAGTCTATCAGTCTCTGTACCAGTCAAAAATAAAACATGAGGGTTGAAACCTCCCAGAAACTCTACATTAGGATGCTGACGGGATTCCTTTTCCCTCACGTAAACGGCTATTCGATTAAACAAATCTGAATATGAAAGTGACTGGACATCTTTTAAACAGTTTTGCAAAGTCAAGGTAAATAATCCTCTATTAGCTGACGTTTCGTAGGCTCGCTCGTTTTCTTGACAAGCGGCTAACAAAATATGCTTAGACTGAGGAACGTCTATTTTACCAGTACTTTGGAATTGTTTTGAATAAAAACCGTCAATATAATGCTCTAATCCACGTCGAGAACCTTCTTTTTCTACTTGCTTTACACGTACTAAATCTATGGAATCTCTCGTTCCAGAACCTGCATGACAACAATCCAAACAAACAACAATATGTGGGTTTTGTTTAGCAACCTCGCTGATGAGTATTGCCAATTCTTTATCCGCTAAGTCAAATCCTCCTGCGAGTCGGCTGTCATAACATACAAGTGTTTCATTTTTGTGGGTTGGGAACTCTTTCCAAAATTCTTGGGGTGCATTTTCTCTTGAGCCATGCCCAGAATAATAAAAAAGGACAGAGTCATTAACCGTAGCTTGACAAAGATGTGTACGAAAAGCATCAATAATATTTTGTCTGGTAGCTTGTTCGTTAGTTAGAGAAACAATTTGAGGAGATAGTCTTTGAAAAGAATTATTCAAGAGCTTATTCACCTCTTCAACATCGTTGACACAACCTTGTAAAGGCGACACACCTACAGGATAATTATTAATACCAACTAGAAGGGCATACAGTTTTCCTTCAGTATTAAGCGTTTCATAGTTCATGAAGAGTACGGGGTAAAGTATTTCAATTTCTTTAATTTATGCTGTTTTGTTGAAAAAAATATACTTTAAGTACTCAATATTTATTATTCGGTCAGTATCAAATTAACGACAAAATAATACCCATGTATAAAATCCAGCTACTTTGAACTTAACAGGCTTTTATACATGGGTTTATTACACAATTGAATAAATATAATTACTCCTTAACGTCCATATTTTGCTCTTTTCTAGAAGAAAAGTTAACCCAAATTAACAGTCCTAAACCTGCAATTATTATCAACATGACTATCAAAGTATTCCTAAATTGTGATTTCTTAGTTGGAGAAGAACATGTAATATCTGCAACACCTTTAGTTACGATCCCAGAAAGCTCTTCACCCACATTTTCAAACGGATTAGAAATTATTTCAAACATGATTACGAGAGTTTAACGGTGTCTAATAAGATGGTGTAAATATCCTCAATCTGGGTAATCGTTTTACTTACGGTCTCTCCATAGATATTTCTGTATTCGAGAGTCTGACCTTTACGCAGTTGAAATGCGTTTTGCAATAACTCATTTTCATAAAAATCGACTTTCCTTTTAAAATGATGAAGGTCAGTTTTTTGTTGAGATAACAATGTCTGCAACTCAGAGTTGTTGTTTGATTTTGTATGCTGCTTTCGGGTTGATATGATAGTGTCTACATACTCGCTCAAAGTCATTCCCATTTGCTGAGCCTCTTGTGCTAATTCTATTTTAGTTCGAGCTTCACACTTGAAGCCTAAGGTTACTTTGTTGGTAGCATATTGGAGTCCTTCCAACTGTAATGCTCTCCCTGTTCTAATTTCGTTCATTGCTTAATGTTAGATTAATCGCTATTAACTTACTGGTTTAAAAATAATTAACCCTCGAAAACCACCTTTGGGTTAACGAGGGTTAATATGAGTTAATTCGAATTAATTGAAGTTAATTCATGCTGTTTACACGAGTCAGTCAGGGGGCTCCCCTAAGTGGTTTATGATTAACTCCACTTGCTTAGGGGTAAATATCCTTTGATTTTCAATCAGAACAAGATTCGAGATTAATCCAAGCCATTTATTAAAAGTGGGTAGGCTTACCTTATATTTTCGAGCTAACTCCGTTCTATTCATCGGAGGAAACTTATTTGTATCAGACATAATATTGAGAGCTTTTATACGCTCGCATTCGCAGACTCATATATATGCCTTTGCGAGTGCGAACATGTTAAAATGGAATAATTAATTTGTAATGTGCACTCTTCCCCACTGTAAATCGTTCAATAAATCCCTTGTCATCTAGCTCCTTGAGCCTATCCTCAATTATCCTCGAACCACAATCAAAAGCCTCCGTAATCATCTCAATCAACTCTTTTTTACTTTTGGGCTCTTTCAAGTTGTCTGTAAGCCAATTTTGAATATCTGCTATCTGTGCCTTACTTTTCTTCATGGCTAGCTTTTCATTAATAAAGTCACTGCTAGCAAGGACTAACCCTTTTGATTCTTCTGAATACTGTACGTAAATTGGGTCTAATCTCTTAGTATTTCTTGAGTGTAAGAACTTTAAACGTATCAAGTCTGTATCGTTTCCTTGATTATCTTTTTCAAAGCCTATTTGAATAACTTGTGAAGCCTTATTATTCAATTCCGTACCTAGGTGTCCACGACCTTTGTCGTTGCCTGCTGAGGGATTTTCATGAATTACACAAAGAAAAGTAACATTATAGGTATTAATGGTCTCATTGAGCATGTCAACAAGCCTAAGGCTTTCTCTTACATCATTAAAGTTCTCAACACAGTCAGTTACGACATCGAACACAATGAAGAGATTATATATCTCATATCTTGTTCTAAACCTTTTGATATACTCATTTAACGTATCAAACCTTTCACTTCGAGGAATATCTATTAACGATATGTAATCTAAATTTTCGGGTTTATCTTCTATAGAGTAGCCTGAAAGTAGCTTGATTTTTTGAATAGCATAAGGAAATTGGTCATTGATATTACGTTCTGTATCTACATATAGCACAACTGATTTCTGCATTGCATTTCGTTTCATGCCTAGAAACCGATGGCTTGATTGGGTAATATCTCTTTGCAACATCAATCCACAAAAAATCTCCGTTAACCTTGATTTATGTACTCCCTTTTTACCTTGAATAATATTTATCGTGTTAGGAAAAATAATACCTGTTTCATTATACGTAATGATGGGAGAACTAAATGCAATCGTTTTACAGCTATTGGATTGTATCTTTTCCTGTGTTGCCAGAATCTTTGCAAGGTTATCTTTTTCATGAACTACTCCGCTAACCTGTTCAGGATTGAGGTATTGCTTATATTTATCAATATTCATTATTTTCTTCATTTAGGGTTGTAAAACATCGACTTAAAAGTAGATTAATGACATTATCTTGCAAATCATTACGCTCCCTTAATTCCTGATTTTGACGCAGTAGCACTTGTTTTTCATACGTTAGTTTCGACAAAAGTGAAGCGATTTGTGCCGTTTCTTCAAGATACGCCCTCTTTAGAAGTTGTACCATATCCAATAGACCAATGATTTGATTGATTTCTGTCTCTAAATTTTTAATTCTCATAGAGACATCTTCCTTCATTTCATCAAAAAGCATTTTTCTTAGCTTTTCCAGATATTTACATTTAGCATCAAGTAGTTTTTCTACATGAAAAAAGCTTTGAGCAAATGCTTCCTCCCAATACAAAACAAAAGCTTTAGTATCTGCTTGCTTATGAGGATTATTCATCGTAAGCCTCCTTTCTTACCAAAACCCTCTTCTTCGATTTCCTTTCGAGTTTTCTTTTTACCAGACTCGACCCACTGAATAAGGTCTGCTTTGAAGAAAAGAATCTTCTTACCAATTTTTTGAAAAGGAATCTTCCTAGCGGAAGTAAATTGATACAGTGTTGATTTCGGAATATTTAAAAATGAAGAAGCTTCATCTATCGACAAAGGTTTGTCGGCTGTTCCTAAAGATTTTGGTGTTTGCTCAGCAATGACTTGGCGAACGGAATGTTGAATTAGAGATACTAATTCTTCTGGAGTTACTAAGATTAATTTGGATGATATTTCCATTTGTGTCATCTACTCAGGGGGATTGTTCGTTGTCCCTTTCGATGACACAAAGTTTTATTGGTTTTTTGTGGTTGTTTATAGAGTTGTAG
>NZ_JBMLSD010000412.1:0-11254 GCF_049240685.1 Flectobacillus sp. | reverse complement strand
AACCGCTTCGGGGGTATTTGCCGATATTGTTGCTATAGGAAGCTATTTGGCGTAAAGTTCAACCTCCATAAACCATGAATGATTCAATAAAAGTATTCGCCCCTGCTACGGTTGCCAATGTGGCTTGTGGTTTTGATATATTTGGCTTTGCAGTAGACAATCCTGGCGATGAGCTAGTATTGCGCAAGACCGATGCAAAAGGCGTAAAAATCAATAAAATCGAAGGTGACGAAGGTCGTTTGCCTTTGGATGCAAGTAAAAATACGGCTGGTATTGCCATTATCAAGTTCTTAGAAGCTATCGGTGCCGAATCGCAGGGTTTTGAAATGGACTTGAAAAAATTGATGCCACTAGGTTCGGGATTAGGTTCTTCGGCGGCTTCTTCGGTAGCTGGTGTATTTGCAGCAAATGAGTTGTTGGGTCGTCCGTTGGCACAAAAAGACCTATTACCTTTTGCGATGGAAGGCGAATTTATTGCTTGTGGTTCGGCTCATGCCGACAATGTTGGTCCGAGCTTGATGGGAGGATTTACGGTAATTCGTAGCTACGACCCATTAGATATCATCCAACTTCGTACGCCCAAGGAGCTATATGCCACCATTGTTCACCCTCATATTGAGGTAAATACCAAGGATGCACGTAATATCTTGAAACGTGAAATTTCTTTGAAAAAGACGATTACCCAAATGGGCAATGTGGCTGGTTTGGTAGCTGGTCTGATGCTTCCTGATTATGATTTGATTTCTCGCTCATTGGTTGATGTAATCATCGAACCCGTTCGTGCGATTTTGATACCCCAATTTGATGTTGTCAAAAATGCTGCACTTGAAAATGGAGCACTTGGCTGTTCTATTTCTGGCTCTGGACCTTCGATGTTTGCTTTGTCAAAAGATTTTGACACGGCTCAAAAAGTTGGAAAAGCCATGCAAGAAGGTTTTGCCAAAGTAGGTATCGATTCTGATTGTTACGTTTCTGGAATCAACCAAGCAGGGCCCGTTGTGATAGGCTAGATACCTTTAATTTTTTAAGAAATGTAAAAGGGTATACTTCCGAAATCCGATATCCGAAATAAACAGTTTGGGAATTCTTAGGACACTTCTAACTATGTATCAAAAAAGCGGTCGAAAATTGTTTTTCGACCGCTTTTTTGATGAATGATTAACAAGTTATATCAATTTCCCAAATCAGAACGATTCATTTTTACTAGGTCATAAAAAGTAATATATTACCGAAAAATCACATTTCACCTTGTTTGAATATCTTTGAAAATAAGATGGCTAACGATATTCCGAGTAATACCCCAATAAAATCCGCTAGAACATCGGCTAAATCATAGGCTCGATGAAAGGATGCAGGCAATAAATATTGCATTATCTCAATGCCATATCCAAATAAAGCTCCTCCTATTACCACTCTAAAAAATGAGGCATAAGCATACATCGCCAAAAATGCCCAAGCCCCAAAAGCCAAAAAATGCTGTGTTTTATCATAAAAATTAAGCGAATGGGGGATTTCCTTTGAAGGAATAGCACACAAAATAATAATTAAGCCTCCACATAACCACGACCACCCTTTTCGTCTTAACAGTTTATCAATCAGATTCATATCGTAATAAGATAAGTTATCAGTAATATATTAAATATAATAAGAAATATATTACCTATTTATTAAAAAAATTTAAAAATATTCATTTTTGCTCATGTACTTTGGAATTTTTTCACCTACCTTTGAATCGTCTTTATCAAACCAATTTTTTATGAAAAAACTATTAACCCTTATTTGTGCCTGCGTAGTATTTGTAAGTTCTGCGCAAAATCAATACAACATTATTCCTTTACCTCAAACACTAAGCCCTCAAAAAGGTCAGTTTGTTGTAAAAGCGAATACAAATATTGTAGTAAGTACCAATGACCCTGCTTTTAAACAAGTGGCAGCTATGTTGGCCGACCAATTGAGTGCTGCAATGGGAACAAGCCCTAAAGTAGTTAACTCAAAGAGTAAAGCCGTAAGCAATAGTATTCAGTTTGTAAAAAATGACCAACTAGCAGAGGAAGGATATACGCTTAATGTAAGTAGCAAGCAGATAAACATTGCAGCCAGCACTGGAAAAGGCGCTTTTTATGCATTACAAAGTTTGTTACAATTACTTCCAAATCAAATTTTTAGTAAAGAAAAATCTACAGGCGTAACATGGTCTGTACCCAACTGCTCTATTGCGGATGCGCCACGCTATTCATACAGAGGCTTACACTTGGATGTTGGTCGTCACTTTTTCCCTGTAAGCTTTATCAAAAAATATATTGATTTGATTGCTTTACACAAGTTGAACAATTTTCACTGGCACTTGACAGAAGACCAAGGTTGGAGAATTGAAATCAAGCGCTACCCAAAATTGGCAGAAATCGCCTCGAAACGAGCGCAAACTGTTGTTGGTAGAGCTTATTCAAAGAAATTTGATGGCAAACCTTATGGTGGATATTACACACAAGACGAGGTAAAAGAAGTGGTAGCGTATGCCAAAGCAAAGTTTGTAAACGTGATTCCAGAGATTGAAATGCCAGGACACTCTCAAGCAGTGTTGGCAGCTTATCCTGAATTTGGTTGTAATCCTGACAAAATCTATCAAACCGCCACTGACTGGGGTGTGTATGAAGATGTACTTTGCCCAAGAGAAGAAACATTTCAGTTTTTGGAAAATGTTTTGACAGAGGTAATGGAGCTTTTCCCAAGTGAATATATTCATATCGGCGGTGATGAGTGTCCTAAAAAACAATGGAAAGAAAGTCGTTTTTGTCAGGAAATTATCAAGCGTGAAAACTTAGGGGATGAACATGGCTTACAGAGTTATTTTATCCGTCGTATCGATAAATTTATTACCTCAAAAGGTCGTAAAATGATTGGTTGGGATGAAATTTTGGAAGGTGGTCTTTCGCCAAATGCCATCGTAATGTCTTGGAGAGGTACTGAAGGTGGTATTGCAGCAGCTAAAGAAAACCACGATGCCATCATGACGCCAGGAGGTTATGTGTATTTGGACCACTATCAGGCAGACCCTAAAACTGAGCCTTTAGCAATTGGAGGTTTTACTACTCTAGAAAAAATCTATTCGTATGAACCAACTCCTACGGAGCTTACGCCTGAGCAACAAAAGCATATCATTGGAGTTCAAGCAAATGTTTGGACAGAATATATGCAAACCAGCGATTATGTTGAATACATGGTTTTCCCTCGTGCCTCAGCCTTGTCGGAGGTAGCATGGACCAAAAAAGAACTAAAAGATTATAACAATTTCTATAATCGTATGAAAGTTCATGCAGACCGTTTGGAGAAATTACATGTCAACTTTTTCAAAGGTTTTTTGAAATAAACCCCAATAAACCAGTAACTCCCAATTTTCCTATAAATAATAAAGGTCAGCAGGATATTTCCTCGCTGACCTATTTTTTATTCTTCTGTGATATAACTCAAATGCTGAGCTAGCAAAATGTACAAATCTTGCGGCGTGTGAGGTTTTAATAAATAATCATTCATCCCTAAACTTAGTGCCAATTCTATCGTTTCTGTATTGTTATCGGCCGAACTAGCAATAATGGGTATCTCCGAAAACTTCCTTACTTCCTCAGCAAACTCGAATCCGTTCATTTCTGGCATTTGCAAATCAACGATGATTAAATCATACGGTGTGCCAGTTTTCAAGGACTCCAAAGCATCAATCCCATTAGTGAAGGTTTTTACAGAAATACCTTTTTTCTGTAAACTTCGATTAATTATAATAAGATTGATAGCATTATCATCAATCGCCATAACATTAAAGCCTTCAAAGTTAAAGTTTGTTACAGTATCTTTCTTTGTTAACTCCTGGGGTACTTGCGCTACGGTCAAATCAAATTTAAAAGTAGAACCTTTTCCAACTTCACTTTCAACGAGGATTCGCGTACCAAACAGTTCTACTATTTTACGAATAATAGCCAACCCCAAACCTGTACCCCCAAACTGGCGGGTAGTTTTGCTGGAAGCTTGCACAAATTCCTCAAAAATCTGATTTACAGCATCTTGAGGAATACCGATACCTGTGTCTATTACCTCTATAGTGAGCACATTTGCCGTTGATAATTGCTCTTTAAGGCTAACTTTGATAGTAACTACTCCATTTTTGGTAAACTTTACAGCATTAGACACCAAATTGTTGATTACCTGAACAAGTCTGGTAGGATCACCTCCAACATAATTCGGAACTTGCTCGGCTATCTCAACTTGTAATTTATTGCCTTGTTCTTTGGCTCTATGTAAATTAATACTGACGATATTCTTAACTAAGTCTCTAAGATTGAAACTAATATTTTCTAATTGAACCTTCCCTGCTTCTAGTTTACTAAAATCAAGAATATCATTAATAATCGACAGTAACGTTTCTCCAGTAAATTTCAAAACATTCAAAGGTTCTTCTTGGTCATTACGAGGAGACTCTTCAAGCAATAGATTGATATTTCCCAAAATTGCATGCAACGGAGAGCGTATTTCGTGGCTCATCATCGACAAAAAAGTAGACTTGGCTTTGAGTGCTATTTCTAACTTTTCTTTGGCATTGGTAAGTGCTTGATTTTTTAGTTCGAGGTTTTGCTTTGTTTCTAGTAATTCAAAGGTTTTTTTTCGCAATTCCAGCTGACCCATAGCTTGAGAAGCAAGGGCTTTCAAGGCCACAATCTGTTCTTCTTTCAGTCTTTTTGGAGTACTATCTATTACGCAAAGAGTACCCAACGGCATACCATTTTCCGCCACTAGCGGAATTCCTGCATAAAAAACAACATAAGGAGAACCAATCGTTAAGGGGTTGTCCGAAAATCTCTCATCTTCACGAGCATCCTCTATAATAAGTGGTCGATCTGGCTGTACAATAGCATGAGCACAAAAAGATAATTCGCGAGGGCCTTCAGAGTTTTCTACTCCTTGTTTAGCCTTAAACCATTGTCGATTTTCGTCAATTATCGTAATTGTAGAAATAGGAGTTTGACAAATTTGTGAAGCAATACGTACAATATCATCAAAATCCCTCTCAGGTAAGGTGTCTAAGATTTTATACGACTTTAAGGTTTCTAATCGCTCTTTTTCGTTTTCTGGTAGTATTGGATAAGTCATATTATCACCCGATTGGATTTAAGTAAGGTTTTACATTAATGATAGGCTTATTAGAACTAACAAAAGGATAAATTTAGAATTACTTAGGAGCAAGAGAAGACCACAAAAGTAGTCAATTAGCATACATAAATATACAACAATACAGATGTTGAAAAGCTATTTTACTTTATTTTTTTAGAAGCAAAAAAAACATTTTTACACTCTTTGCCTTGTGACTGTTGCCTATTGTCTAATATATCAACATACTAAAATGGCTTTAGACTAAGCATCAGGCCAAATTATTGGTTGGCATTTATTAAAAAACTTTTCGAGTTTTTGTCAAAAGAATATTATTTAGGTTAAAACTCCAATTCTATAACATGTGGTTCCATCATGAGTTTTTTGGCTAATCTTTCGTGCCGAGAGGTTTTACCACGTACAGACCAATAGCAAATTATTGTATCGTTTCTATAAATCTGCTTTCCTTTTTTTGCTTGTACTTTCAGTTGTTTGAAGATTTCATCCATTTTCAAAAAACCGTTATCTCCTTTTTTAACTACGATTTTATAGTTTCGAGTTTCTCCGTACCGATGAATCCATCTTTCTAAAATAAAAAAGAATTGTAAAATCATAAATACCAAAATTGCACCAAAAAAAGATAACAAAATATGCCCATCGCCGATGGCCATTCCTAGGGAGGCTGTTACCCAAATAATGGCTGCGGTAGTAAGGCCTTTTACTCGGTCGTCTACTTTAAAGATGATTCCTGCACCTAAAAACCCTACTCCCGTCACGATATTAGCCGAAATTCGATCTGGTGATGCCCCCATACCTACTTTTTCGGACAAAATAGTAAAAATGGTTGAGCCCACCGCAATTAGTGTGAAGGTTCTCAAACCTGCAGATTTGCTATGGTATTCGCGTTCGCCACCAATGATAGCACCAACCACTGTAGAGCTAAGCAGTTTGATTAAATCTTCATCATGTATAATATGATTCCAGAGAATTTCCCAATCACCCATCAAAAACATACGAATATTTTTTCTTTATAGATTTTACAATTAAAAGGTAAAAAGCTCATTCAGATATCAGGAAAGCTTATTCGTAATGAGGTCTACTCCTATCACTTTTAAGCAATTAAGCAAAATCAGATTCAACCTAAATGCGTTAGTCAGTAAGCATAAGCATTAGGCAAAAGCTCTTTATAATTACATAAAAAACACTTTTTTCTTTTGTTTTCGGCATTCGGCCAAAACATATCTTTTGTTACTAAAAAACTATTTAGCACTCTGTGCCTTGTGCCTGTTGCCTTGTGCCTGTTGCCTTGTCCCTAAAACACAAAATTTAAATCTAATTCTGCACGATTACTTACCATTGTGAAATTAATAGATATTCTCAAGGCAAAAAAATAGCCGTCACTTTCGTAACGGCTATTTTCTGAGTAATTACGCTTATTGTTTCTCAGTGGCCATCACTAGCGCCAAATTGAGCTTGGCAACCACGTCGTAAATCTTGGCTAATTCTTGTACAGTACGGTCTTTTGAAATACGCAAAACTACCGTTTCTGAGTTTTTAGCTTTGGCTTGTTCGGCCAAATAGGCCTCCAATTGCTCAGGTTGCACAGGATTATCATCTACGAAATAATTATCATTTTCGTCTACCGTCAAACGGATATTTTCTTTAGTAGCGGTTTGTTCTGCGGAGCTCGATTCTGGCAAAAGAAGCTTAATGGCATCAGGACTTGCCAAGGTTGATATCATCAAGAAAAACATCATCAAGAAAAACAAGATATCCGCTAAGGCTCCAGTTTCTACTTCTGACTGTTCTCTAGTTCTTTTTCTAATATTCATATTTTACTTCAAATTAGAAAGCTCTATTACTTAGAGGCAGGTTTGTGAAGAATATCCAAAAAGTCGATGGCCGTAACTTCCATTTTGTTTACGGTACGATCAATCATCGTTGTCAAAATCGTATAGAAAAAGTAAGCAATAATACCTACCATCAAACCCGTTGCAGAAGTTACCATTTTTTCATAAATACCACTTGCAATCGTGCTAATATCGATTTTGTTAGCTACCGAAATATTGTGGAAAGTACGAATCATACCCGAAACAGTACCCAAGAAACCAAACATAGGTGCAATCTTGGCGATGGACGACAAGATACCCAAGTTTTTCTCCATGTTGTAGATTTCAACACGAGCTGAATTTTCGATGGCATTCTCGATATCGCGCATCGGTGAACCAATACGGTTTAAACCCTTTTCTAATAAACGAGCAATTGGAAAAGGTGATGTTTTACAATAATTAATAGCTCCTTGGATATTACCCGCATAAAGCATTTCCTTGATTGAAAACAAAAAAGTATTATCCAGCCTAGATGTCTTACTGATATATCTGTATCGTTCAATAAACAAGAAAAAAGCAATAAAAAACAATACAAAAATTGGAATCATAACCCATCCTCCTTTTTCTAAAAGGCCTAATAAGTTAAGATCTTCACCTACTTTGGTAACTGTTGTTACGGTAGTCGAGGTTGTGTCGGGTTCAAAAGTCGTTGTCTGTAATAAGATACTTAGAAGAGTAGTCATAAGTTTTTACAGGTAAAAGCGTATTTTCTTAATTGAAAAATACTGCCATTTTGATTTGTAGGAAATTGATTAATTATTGAGTTACCTTACTTGCAAATTATTGCGATTGTCGCACGAGTAGACACCTACACGAACTAAATTTTCAACAAGTTTAACGAAAAAATTTTAGTAATATGATATAAATCAGCCAAAAAAAAGCCTGTTGCTGTCCTGTAGGGTATTTCCTGTTTGTGACAAAATATCAATTCAAAAAACACCATTCCCCTAAAATAGCACAGAAAAAGGATTTTCTATTTACCGTTTGATAAAAATGAAGTCAAGGTTTAAAAAATTTGACTCAAAACCTCAGTATTCAACTGATGCCCCCCTTCAAAGCTATGGATTTCGATGGTGGGTACAGATTTTTTTAACGATTCGAGATATTCTTCTTGGTTGATTTGTGTCAAAAACTCATCTTTTTTGCCATAGACATAAATAAGCGGCTTATTGGTAAAATGATGGGGACTCACCAACTCTGCGATACCATTTGAAAAGTACCCTGCCCAAAGAATCAATCTAGTAAAAATATCTGCTTGTACCTCAAACCATCTTGCAGCGGTAGCACAACCTTTTGAAAAACCCAAAAGCTCGATTTCAACTTCAAACGGGTTCAAGTCAATCAAGATAGTGTCTAGTACTTGATTGAGATAATTGAGGTAATCAACTATTTCGGTATCTCTCGACTCTTTGGTCATCCAAGTAGCTCCCACTCGGCCCGAAAACCCTTTAAGATAAAATCTAGAAAGAGCTTCTGGTGCTACTACAAGCGTATTTTCGGAGGCTAAGTGTGTAAATTTTTGAATAAAATACTCCGCCAATTGTCCATAGCCGTGCAACACAAAAATTACCTTACGTGTTTTTTCGGAGCTGCCACCAAGGGTATAATAACGAGCGGTTTTACATACTTGTATTTCGTGTGATGGCATGGAATAAATCATTTAAGTAAAATATCCAACTCAATTTTTTAATAATCGGGCTAAAACACCCTCTTTGAGAGCATAGGTAGACACTTTAATCTGCTGAATTTCATATCTTTTCAGAATAAAGTCAATCAAACAGACGCCCACCACAATCATGTCTACACGCAATTCAATCATGCCAGGTATTTGCATACGTTTTTCTCTATTTTGAGAAACCAAGGCTAAAAAAGATTCTTTAAAAGAATCCATCGGCAAATCAAAGCTTACCTGTTGACGAGGTGGCCACTGATGATGCTGCTTATGCCAATACATATCTATTAAAGTCTCAAAAGAACCAGCCGAACCGATAATACATTCTGGGGCGTATTGATGTACCGCATTGGTCAATGGTAAGAGCATATCTTCCAAATAATCGCGCATGAGCCCCACCGAACGGGGAGAAATAGGGTCGGTATTCATAAATTGATCCATCAATCGCTGGCCACCTATTTCAAAACTTTGTTTCCAAAACACTTTTGTTTCATCGCATATAATAAACTCCACACTACCACCACCAATATCAATAATCATCGACGGTGTTCGTCCGATGGGTGTTCCAAGCTTCACTCCATCATAAATCAAACCAGCCTCTTCATCACCCGATATCACCTGAATCTGAATACCCGTAGCTTCCTTAATTTGTTTACAAAACTCTAGCCCATTTTTGGCATTTCGTACAGCACTGGTGGCCATAGCTATTACGTTTTGTAATTCTACCTGTTGTTTTTCTAAAATAGTTTTAAAAAAATTAAGTCCTGCAATAGCTCGTTCTATACCTTCGTCAGTAATGAGGCCTTGTGAAATTCCACCTTTCCCAATTTTGGCGGCATAACTATCTTCATGAATTATCTGAAAATGTTGCCCTTCTTGTTCAACTACCAGCAGTTGAAAGGTATTTGTACCTAAATCTATAATTGCTTTTTTCATATTGATATAACAAGCTTCACAGCACGAAGCGATTTACAAAGAAACAGGATTCTTTATCGACAAACGAACTTTCATTGAAAAACTTCATGTTCTTTGTGTGTAAAAAACACAAAGGTTATCTTTACATTATGGTATTAATAACGGGTATAACAGGATTAGTTGGAAGCTTTGTGGCCAAACAGTTTTTGGCCAAAGGGCATTTGGTAGCAGGACTTCGCCGTGCTAACAGTGATTTGTCATTAGTTTCCGAAATTCAGCATCAAATCCAATGGTTTGAAGGCGATGTGCTGGATGTACTATCTTTAGAAAAGGCTTTACAAAACATTGATATTGTGGTGCATGCCGCAGCGGTTGTGTCTTTTGCGCCAAAAGATGCCGAACTCATGAATAAGGTCAATATTGAAGGTACAGCAAATGTAGTAAATGCTTGTTTGGATGCTTCCATCAAAAAAATGTGCTTTATTAGTTCTGTAGCAGCTTTAGGACGCAAACTTCCCCAAGAATATACGCCTGGGCAACAAGTAACTATTTCCGAAAAATCTACTTGGGAAGAAGACCCCCTCAATTCTAACTATGCCAAAAGTAAATATTTAGCAGAAATGGAAGTCTGGCGTGGCGTGGCCGAAGGACTCAATGCGGTGATTGTGAACCCTTCCGTCATTTTGGGCGAGGCAGATTGGAACAAAAGCTCTACCCAACTTTTTAAATATGCTTTTGACGAACCAAGTTATTATCCCAAAGGGACCATTAATTATGTGGATGTCCTTGATTTGTCAGAATGTGTATATCAATTGGCGACTTCCGAAATCGTTGGCGAAAGATTTGTTTTGAATGCAGGGGTAATACCTTTTCAAAGTTTCTTTGAAAAATTAGCGCATGCCCTACACAAAAAGGCTCCTACCAAAGTAGTAACCGATTTTATGTCCGAAATCCTTTGGAGAATCGAGGCATTTAGAAGTTGGCTAACAGGAAGTACCCCGCTTTTGACAAAAGAAACGGCACGCTCTTCAAAATTTAATTTTTATTTTGACAATACGAAAATTAAAAAACAGCTCAATTTTGAGTTTCGTAGCTTTGAAGAAACCGTAACGAGGGTAGCAAAGCATTTGTCTCAAAAACAAGCATCATAGGCTAATTGGAATTTTTAGTAAAGTATTGCTTTAAGTTAGCACGCAGAATAAAATGCTTAAGGCTTTCAGCTTTGGATATACGGCAAAAATGTATTTATTGTTACTAAAAAGCATTTTACAATCTTTGCCTTATGCCAGTTGCCTAAACACTTTTGAGCTTAAGGCTTTCAGCTTTGGGCATTCGGCGAAAATATATCTATTATTACTAAAAAGCATTTTACACTCTTTGCCTTGTGCCTGTTGCCTAAACACTCTTTGCCTTGTGCCTGTTGCCTAGTGCCTCAAAACTCTAATTTTGCACAACCACTTAGGCGGTAAGCATTAGGCAAAGAGTTACAGAATAATTTGTACCCAATGCCTAATGTAAACAGCCATTCACATAACAATCCAGAGTTAGAATTGTAATAAGGGAGATTTCCAATAGTTGCGGATTTCTGATTTAGGAAATAATGTAAAATACCATTATTTTTTACAAAATATAGAAACTTACACTT
>NZ_JBMLSD010000411.1:0-18350 GCF_049240685.1 Flectobacillus sp. | reverse complement strand
TGCCTGTTGCCTTGTCCCTAAAACACAAAACTTAAATCCAATTCTGCACGATTACTTCCAAAGAGTCAGAAGGAAATCAAACGAATCCATTCCTAATGCTCTAAGGTACTTTTAGATGCGTCTTTAGTTCTTTTTTTGAGGAGTAACTTTCGACGATTTAGGTAATACTGCTTCTGGCTTCATTGGAATTTTGAAAAGAGGAGCTTTTGGTTTGTTTGCTTGATCCAACTTAAATAACTCTTCTTTGAGATTACGCAATTGATAGTCTTCAATCGTAGAATCTTTGACTACAACGGTTTTTACTGCTTTATTTGGTTTGGCAGAGGCATTCTTTGCACTTAGCACGTTTGATAAATAGCTTTTTTCCATCCATCGAGTTTCCATGGCTTTGCGTTCTACTTTTCCTTTGAGATATTTTTCGATACAAAGAGAAGCAATCGGCGCAGAGTGAGTTCCACCAAAACCCGCATTTTCGATAAATACAGCTATCGCAATTTTAGGATTTTCTCTTGGGGCAAAAGCAATAAAAATCGCATGGTCTTGTCCATGTTTGTTTTGCGATGTTCCTGTTTTGCCACAAATCTGAATATCACTCAAACGTGCTTCGGCTGCAACTGTACCCGCATTTACAGCACCTACCATGCCCTCGATAACTGGTTCGAAATGTCGACGGTCAATTCCTACCGAGAGATGTTCTTTGTATTTGTTATCAATATTCCCAATTGTATTTATTCCTTTTACGAGGTGCGGACGAACATACCATCCTCTGTTGGCAATAATTGCCGCAACGTTTGCCATTTTGAGTGGATTAATTACGATTTCACCCTCACCAATGCCTACAGAATAAATATTAGAAAACTTCCAACGAAGCGGCCCTTTATATACTTTATCATAGTATTCTACGCTTGGGAGTTTACCTTTTGTTTCGTTTGGTAAATCAACGCCCAATTCCTGACCAATCCCAAATTTGCTGGCCATATCGTTCCAACGTTGAAGACCAACTGCTGATTTCTTGAATAAATTAGGCTCTTTATTGTTATAAATGATTCGTTTAAAAACATTATAGAAATAGGGGTTACAAGAGTTTTTGATACCCAATTGAATTGATGACGATGTACCTCCACAGTGGCATTTCATAGGTACACCTGCATGACTAAAACCTGTGCTAGGGCTGATAACACCCAATTGTAAGCCTATCAATGCTTGAATTAGCTTGAACGTTGACCCCGGGCGATAGTAGGCACTAGGCGGACGGTTGATGAGTGGGTGAAGTGGATTGAGATTGAGTGTTTGAAAATATTTTGAGAAAGTTCTACCCGATAACTTACTCGGGTCGTAGGTAGGAGCCGACACCATCGCCAGAATTTCGCCCGAAGACGGCTCAATTGCTACAATACTCCCTACTTTATGTTGCATCAAACTGTCAGCATAATCTTGTAGGGCGATATCTACAGAAGAGATAAGGTTTTTGCCAGCAATAGGCTCCCTGTCAAACTCGCCATTTTTAAAGGGGCCTTTTTCGACTCCACGGCTGTTTACCATCACATATTTCTCGCCTCTTTGTCCGCGAAGTTCTTCCTCATAAAAACGCTCAAGACCTGTCACTCCCACATAGTCCCCTTGGCGGTAATATTCATTCCCTTTTTCTTGTTCTTTCAAAAGGCGTTCAGGGCTAATTTCACCAACATATCCTAATGCATTAGCCATACCCTTAGACTGATAAGTACGCAATGAACTAATCTGGAAAGAAAAACCAGGATAATCGACCATAGCGTCTTGTACGCGTGCATATTCCTCTTTTGAGAGCTGTCTTAAAAATAAAGACGGACGAACTGGCGAGTAAACTCTAGCCAGGTGAGTTAGGCTGTCAAACTCACTACGAGTAATGTCAAATAGTCTACAAAACTTAAGCGTATCTTGAACATGTGCTTTTTTGGGAGTAATGTACAAATCATACACTGGCGTGTTATAAACAATCAATTTTTTGTTACGATCATAGATAAGTCCTCTAAATGGAACTTGTACAATTTTACGAATAGCATTATTTTGAGCATCCAATTTGTAGGTCTCATCAATAACTTGTAAATAAAATAGCCTTCCGATGTAAAGTATGGCAATCAAGAGAATAAATCCTTGAATAAATCGCTTTTTAATCTCGTCCACTTGCTTTTATATAATTTTAGGGATATCCAGAAAAAGGTTTCTAATTAAAAAAATACTAGGATTCACTTCCAATACCAAGGCCAATTTAGCCTACGAATTGAATTAATTTTAGAACCCCACCATGATAGTATTTGTATTGAGTAATGGTGCAGAATTAGATTTAAGTTATGTGTTTTAGGCAACAGGCAAAGCGTCTTAAATTGTTGTTTAGTAACTATAGCGATGTTTTTGCCGAATACCCAAAGCCGAAAGCTCAAAAATTAAATTTTATGTTGCCTACTAGCTTAAAACACCAAAGAGTGAATCCATCATTTAACCCAAAAACATACCTGTTTTACATTTTAAACGAATGAAACCACCCGAAAGAACATAATTGAACTGCAAAATTTGCTGTTTTTCAATTATTTGTCAACAAACTCACTGAGAATCAAAGTGTAAATTTTTATTACTGTATTATTCTTTAGGAAGACTACGAATTAATAAATAAATCGCAGCAAAAATGAAAAGCAACGAACATCCAATGGAATACCATGGAGTGGTAGTATGAAGGGTCTTATCGAGCCAGTTGCCTAACAGTACGCCACCCGCAATGGTTACAAGCATTTGTGTTCCTGCCCCCATATAGCGCATATACTTGTTGGAATTTGGCGAATCTTTTGACATGAAAGTAAAGAAAAAAAATTGTTTAACGTCGAATAAAAATTGTAGTTTTCCGTAAAATGACTTAAAAAAAATCAATGAACGAATGTTTGTTATACTTCAAACAAAAATACTTAATTGGCACGGAATCTGATAATAAATTCTCGTTATTTTGCGTTAAAAGGCTTGTTATGCAAGTTCGATACCCTTGCCACAGTTTTTGTATTGAGCAGCGTACTTTGAATCTTTTTACAAGAACCATCAATTTGACCTATATTTGTGTTTTCGATGACGAATCAATCAAACTCTTGTAGTTTTTCTGCATAGCTACTTCACATGAATAGAATATCTTTACTTTTACTACTTCTCATATTTTGGGGCATTTTGGGTTGCTCACAATATAGCTCTTCGCCTATAAGCGTGGGATTTCATAACCTCAATGCAAAGTATAATGCGCTTTTTCAAGCCAACCAGAAAATGTTTGAGGCTGAAAAAAAACTTTTCGAAGAACGACACGATAACTACTCTCAATTACTTCCTATTCTTCTACCTCTCGATTCGACCGTGGCAAGCACGGTTTCGTCCGAACTAAATGCTGTCATCAAAAAAGCTTCGATGGTTGCCGAGCGACATCAAAACTCTCGTTGGCTCGACGATGCCTATGTCCTCATTGGCCAAGCAAGATTAGTACAGGAAGATTACAAAAATGCTATCGAAACCTTTAAATATGTCAACACCACTGCTACCGACGATAACGCCCGTCATGCTGCGCTGATTGGCCTAATGAGAGCCTATGTAGAACAGGCTGAGTTTACTACAGCACTAAAGGTGGCTGAACTATTGAGAGAAGAAGACCTAAATAAAAACAATACAGCCAATTTTTATCTTACAAAAGCTTATTTGCATCAACTAAGAAAGGAATATGCTATATCTGTAGCCATCTTGGAAGAGGCTTTACCTCTATTACCCAAAAACGAACAGAAAGCTCGTCTGTATTATATAAAAGGCCAACTCTACGAACTGTTGGCTCAATTTCCTAAATCTAGCGAAAGTTTTTCTAAAGTAGCAAAGAATAGACCTTCCTACGATTTAAGATTCTATGCCTCCTTGAATAGCGCCTTGGTCATGAACCAAAAAGGTAATTTTGATAAACTATTAAAGGATAGTAAAAACAAAGATTTATCTGATAAAATTTATGAGGCGATGGCTTCGGCAGAAATGCGCCAAGGAAATACTACCAAGGGAATTGAATTATTGAAAAAATCTGCAAGCATTAGCAAGGATACCAAACAGTTACCATACACGTATTTGACACTGGCAGAATTGTATTATGACAAATATGCCGAATATGAAACTGCCTCCGCTTATTATGACAGTTGTCTGTCTTTGCTACCAAATACCGATGCCGCCTTTGCCAAGGTAAAACAAAAGCAACAAGTACTAAGCGAATTTGTGAAGCAAATGACTATTGTCAAAACGGAAGATTCTCTACAAAAACTTTCGAAGCTCTCTCCTGCTGAGTTAGATAAGGTGTTAGAAAAAGCTATTCGCCTCAAAAAAGCCCAGGAATTGGCTAATTTGGAAAAAGCAAAAGAAATTATAGCTAGCTCGACTACAGCACCCAAAGACCCTTTTGCAACGCCTGGCAAAACAGACTGGTATTTTTCTAATACAATGCTTGTAAGTCAGGGGCGAACCAACTTTGTGAACCGTTGGGGCAACCGCCCCCTAGAAGATAACTGGCGCAGGAGCAGCCGCGAGGATGCTAGCTCTTTTGCTAGTTTTAATACGCCAAGTACCGAAAACACTTCGGCTTCAAATAATACAATTGAAGGGATAAGTGATAAGGAATTAGCCACAGAAAAGGCGCTTATGAAAACAAGGATACCCTTTGGAACCAAAGCATTTGAAAGCTCCCAAATTAAGCGACAGGATGCCATGTTTGAAGTGGGAAAGATATTTAAGTTGAGTTTGAATGAGCCTAAGAAATCTATTTCAACATTCAAACAGTTACTTTCCGAATACCCAAATTCGATTCACGAACCAGAGGCTTTGTATTTTCTCTATTTATTACATGAAAATAATCCAACAGAAAAGGCAAACTACAGAAAAGCACTCTTCGATAAATTTGGAGATTCGTATTTTGCAAGAATGTTGAGCCGTGAAAATATCGTGGAGTTGAGTTCTGATAAAGAATCGGAAGCACAAAAGCTTTATTCAGAGGCATATCAGTACTATCAGCAAGGAAATTTTGCAGATGCCTTGTCTTTCGTAGACACCGCTTTAAAAGAATATCCCAATAGCCACACCGAAGATAAATTGGCATTTTTAAAAGCACTATTATTGGCTAAAACCCAAAACTTTGAGGGTTATGTCAAAGCATTAAATGATTTTATCAAAGATTACCCCAAAAGCCAATTGCTAGGTTTAGTAAAGGAAAACTTAGCGGCAGCCAAAAGCACCAAGCCATAGTTTTATTCTTTTTTTAGAAAAAAGTTTATTCATCTATCGGTTTCTGAAAGTTTAGACGAAACAATTATTTTCTTTACTTTTGCCAAAACGTTGTCACACTTGGGATAGACGATTAATTATGCAAACAAGACATTTACACTACTTATTAATAACTGCTCTAGGGGCAGTTTTTTTTATCCCATTTATTGGTAGTTCCCATTTGTTTGACTGGGATGAAATCAATTTTGCAGAATCGGCAAGAGAAATGATTTTGACAGGAAACTATGCTACTGTACAAATTAATTACATGCCGTTTTGGGAAAAACCTCCTTTGTTTTTCTGGATGCAGGTATTAGCCATGAAAGCATTTAATGTATTTGATCCAAATTCGGGATTTGCTCCAGAGTTTGGTGCTCGTTTTCCTAATGCTATCATTGGTGTTATTACCCTGTTGGTATTTTATCGAATCGGACGGAAACTTTATAACGAAAAATTTGGTGTGTTGTGGGCTTTAGGATATTTAGGCTCATTTACACCACACTTATATTTCAAATCAGGTATTATCGACCCTACGTTCAATCTATTTATCTTTTTGGGCGTTTGGTATTTCTCTCAAAGTGTTTCTACCAATCAAAATACAGCTAAACGTCAAAACTACGGCCTACTTTCAGGACTGTTTGTAGGATTGGCGATTCTCACCAAAGGACCTGTCGGTGGTTTATTATGGGGACTTACCGTATTCACTTATTGGGGTGTCAATGGATTTAGTGCTAGTTTCTTAAAAGATGCCATTAAGCCATTTTTCTCAGCCATTGCTATTGCTTTTTTGGTAGCTTGTATTTGGTTTGGACTATCTATCTATCAAAATGGATGGGGTTTATTTGTAGAGTTTATTCAGTATCAAATCCGCTTATTGACTACTGGCGATGCTGGGCATGAACAACCATTCTATTATCATTTTGTAGTTGTATTGGTAGGTTGTTTTCCTATTTCGGTATTGGCGATTCGTGCATTAGGAACTTCAGCGGCAGGCAATTCTCAAGGAGAATATTTCAGAAAATGGATGATTTATTTGTTTTGGGTAGTCATGATTTTATTCACGATTGTGAAAACCAAGATTGTTCATTATTCATCAATGGCATGGTTTCCTGTGTCGTATTTGGCGGCATACCATGTCCATAACTTACTATCAGGTACTTGGAAATGGTCAAAACTCACAGGTTTTGGCTTGTTCTTTATAGGTTTGGTAATGGCAATTGCTCTTACAGCTGTGCCATTGGTAGGTCAGTATGCAGCTCAATTGATTCCGTATATCAAAGATGACTTTGCCGTGGCAAATCTCAGTGCCAAAGTTACTTGGGGCGGATGGGAACAGTACATGGGCTTAGCGTACATAGTGGCGGTAATCGTGATGGTGAGTATGCGCAATATTCGAGGTTTATATATTGCTACTGCACTATGTTTATTTGGTTATTCGGCGGTGGTAGTTAGCAAAATCGAAGGTTATTCTCAACGTGCTGCGATAAGTTTTTATGAATCGTTGAAAGGGAAAGATGTGTATGTGGAGCCAATTGGTTTTAAATCGTATGCCCAACTGTTCTATTTCCAAAAACAGCCTCAGAAACCTAAAACAGAGGCCTATTTATTGAATGAACCTCATTTGGACAAACCTGCATATTTTGTGATGAAGATTACAGCAGATAGCGCCATGAAAGCACACCCTAATCTACGATTGATAAAAGAAGAAAACGGATTTTTGTTTTACGAAAGAAAATAAAATGAAAAAGCTGGCAGTGATGCCAGCTTTTTTGGTAAAGAAAAATATAGGTAGTCAGGTAGTAAACAATTTTTTCGAAGCTGTTGCTAGCTTGTAACTTTTTATACAAAACTCATTAATCATGAGCAACTAATGTTCTTGGACGGTCTTCAAGAGCTTTGAAGAAAGAGTACATTGGATTGACATCTAATTTAATAAATTTCTGCCAAATTTTAATGGCTTTTGTAATCAATTCATTTTCTATTAAAAAGCCATCATGGCCATATAACGAGTCCAAAGCCTGAAATGTAGCGTCAGGAATGTATTTTGCTAAAAACTCTTGCTCATTAATAGGAAACAGTGCATCGGATTTGATACCCATTACTAAAGTTTTGGCTTTGACTTGTCCAAGGGCATTAATTACTCCACCCCTTCCACGACCCACATCTTGCGAATCCATTACTTGCGATAATACATAGTACGAAAAAGCATTGAATCGTTGTGCCAGTTTCTCACCTTGATAACGCTGATACGTGACAGCACGATAGGTTTTGTCCAAACCTTCCTCGCGGCGTGCTTGGGTTACACCATAAGTTTCGTAGTTACGATATGAAATCAAAGCTGTAGCACGAGCGGCTTTCATACCATTGATACCTGCCAAAGGATGGCTTTCTTTCCAAGTAGGGTCTACTTCAATAGACATTCTTTGAGACTCATTGAACGCAATCCCCCAAGGAGAATGTTGGGCATTAGTGGCAATCAAAATCAAATTTTCGATAAGCTCAGGTTGAGAAATAGCCCATTCTACCGCTTGCTGACCACCCAAAGAACCACCAACACAAGTTTTGATTTTTGAAATACCCAGATGTTCTCTCAATAAATCAAAAGAGTTGACAATATCACGAATCGTAATTGTTGGAAAAGTGTGAAAATATGGCTCACCAGTTTCGGGGTTAATCGAAAGTGGCCCTGTACTTCCATAATGCGACCCCAACACATTTACACAGATAATAAAGTATTGTTCAGGGTCAAACAATTTGCCTTTGCCGACCAAACCTTGCCACCAATCTGCTACATCTTGGCTACCCGTAAAAGCATGGCATACCCATATTACATTCGAGCAGTCGGTATTGAGCTGTCCGAGTGCTTGATAAGCCAATTCAACTTCTGGTAATACTCCTCCAGCTTCAAGTTTGAAAGGAGCATGATATTTAAAAACTGACGTATTTAACACGAATTGAGATGCTGTTTTTGATTTTAATAAAGAATCAAGAAGAGAACATTTAATTGAAAATGATACGATTTGTTTTTTTACTAAAAATAAAAGAAACAAGTCATCACCACGCCCAAAGTCTTTAGTTCTCGATTAGTTTGGCTGAAATCTCCTCAAAAGGCTCTTCATATTCCCAGTACATCAAACGACCGAATGCGCCTGTAACCAACATATATTTTTCGCTCAGCGACTGAATACGGTCTACTGCTACAATTTTTAAACTTGCTTTTTCTACCTCGACACTTTCGATGATTTCTCGATTGTGCTCGTCATACCCATGGACAACGAGATAGTTGCCTACGGTAATTGGAATAAATTTTTTCATGGATGCGTACAGACCTATAGCCACAATGAATTGTGACAGTGAAACGATACATCGTAAACCTGACGAATACTGAACAGCAGAATGTAAAAATGTAGCTGGATTAGTTTCGTAATTGGTTTATATTTCCCAATAATGATGAATTTACTGGGTAGGAATTAGCACCTTGCCTTTACGAATCAGTAGGTTGCCAGAAGTTCGTAGAGCCTATTCTCTCCCTTCTTCTTTATAAATCAACTACTACCTTTTGTGAAGAGTAATTGACTTGATGCTGCAAATATAATAGCTAGAAGCTCGAAAATGCAAGCATTTTATAGATAGATTATATTTACATCATCTATTTTCTACTAAAAACAACCCATATCGCCAAATGAAGTCATTTGTATACACACTACCAGTCATCAAGAAATCGTTGTAGATTCGCTTTTCTTTTTTTAAATCGCTAGTTCGAACCATTTTACTGTTCTAAATCAAACCAATTGCAATGAAAAACAATTTAACCTATTGCTTTATTACCTTATTAAGTTTGTTGTGTTTTCTCAACACTTCATACGCCCAAGAGCAACCTGTTTATGAAAAACTACGTGCTACTTTAACCAACTATCGTTATTCGTATCCTCAAGAAAAAGTATATCTCCATCTGGATAAACCCTACTACATGGCTGGCGAAACTATGTGGCTAAAAGGTTATTTATTCGATGCCTCTTCGAATGGGGTAGACTCGGTGAGTCGAGTATTATATGTAGATTTGGTACAGCCCGCTACGGGTAAAGTCATAGTACACAAAGTGCTAAAAGCTTTGGCAGTTTCGGTGGGTGATATTCAATTGCCAGATACCCTTAAAACCGACCTGTATCGCATAAGAGCCTATACCAACTATATGCGAAACTTTTCAGAATCTTTATTTTTTGAAAAAGACATACGAGTATGGCAAAATACCAATATGCCTTCGATGAACGAAAATAAAGCGCAGGCTCTCAACGAAGTTGCGTCTATTAACTTTTTTCCAGAAGGAGGATATCTAGTTGAGAATCTAGAAAGTAGATTAGCCTTCAAAATTGTGAATAAGTTAGGCAAAGGCGTAGAAACCTCTGGCTTTGTGTTGGCTAATGATAAAGATACGGTTGGGGTGTTTAGTACCGCTCATTTAGGGCACGGGGTATTCAATTTTCGTCCCGAAAACAATAATTCTTATATAGCTTATGTAAAGAAATCAGATGGTAGTTATCTCAAACAAGAATTACCACAAGCTCAAAAGAGCGGTTATATCATGAGTGTTGACAATGTTACGTATAAAGATAAAATCCGAATCTATATTCAGAACTCTAACCCCAAACCTGCCGGACAAGGCAAGGAACTTCCTATCGTTGTGCAACAACGCGGAGAGGTTTGTATGTTGGCAAAAGGTTTAGAATCAAGTAAAAATTTTGTAGCAAATATTCCCAAAAATCAAATTCCTGACGACGGGGTAGTACAAATAACTTTGTTTTCGCCCGAGGGATTACCGATTTGTGAGAGATTGATATTTGTTGAACATGGAAATAGAGCACTACAGGTAAATGTTTCTTCGAATAAAGCAGAATATAAAAGTCGCGAGAAAGTAGATTTGAATATAGAAGTAAAAGACGCCGAAGGCAAACCTGTTCAAGGGACTTTTTCTGTAGCCGTTACCGATGCTTCACAAGTAAAGGGCGAACCTTATGCCGACAATATTTTGACTTATGTTTTGTTAAATTCGGAAGTAAAAGAATCGTTGAGCGGACAGTATTATCAACAAATACAAGGTACCATAGAACAACCGCAATATTATTTTGACAATACACAAGAAAACCGTCATTTACATCTCGATTTGCTAATGATGACGCAAGGCTGGCGCCGATTTACTTGGCAACAAATGTTGAGTAATTTTAAACCTAAAATGGATTATTTTGTTGAGCAAGGACTCGAAATTACGGGCAAAGCACTTCGTCCTAATGGTAAAGTAACAGACAAACTTACGCTAACGTTGATGCTCAAAAAGCCAAAAGAAAACCCTATTATCGCCATGACAAGTGTAGACTCACTGGGCAGATATGGTTTTTACAACTTAGATTTTACGGATAGTGTCGACGTGTATCTTCAGGCGGTAAAGGCCAATGGTGCTCGTAATTTGACCTTGACGATAGATGAAGCGCTTTCATTGCCTAAAACAAGACCATTACAAATTCCTAATGAGGTGCGCATTTTTGACCCAAATGCTTTTGCGACGTTTTTAAAATACTCAAGAGAATCCATCGAACTTGAAAAGAAGCTCATTACCGAAAAAGTACAAATGCTTCAAGAAGTAACCGTAACAGCCAAAAAAGAACCCGAAGATAGCCGCAAAATTTATGGGCAAGCCAGTAACACGCTCAAGGTTGATGATACGCTCTGTGGAGGTATGTTTAGTGTACTTCAAATGCTACAGGGGAGAGTTCCGGGGGTTCAAGTAGTACAAACAGGGTTGGGGGCATTTTCGGTTGTTATCCGTGGACAAAGTTCAATTAATAGCTCTAGTGACCCGCTATTTTTAATTGATGGAATGCAAGTAAGTAGCGATGTTATCAACACCATCCCTCCATGCGATGTCGAAAGTATAGATGTATTGAAAGGCGCAGATGCTGCAATATTTGGGGTTAGAGGAGGAAACGGGGTTATTTCTGTACTTACAAGAAGAGGCAACGCCAACTACGATTGGAGTAAGGCTAATATTGAAGGTGTCAAAATTCAGAAGCGAATGGGCTATGCCATGACTAGAGAGTTTTTTGCTCCACAGTATGACCAAGCAAAACCAGAACATGTTCGTCCAGACTATCGTTCGACCCTATATTGGAACGCCAATATCACGACTGATGCATCAGGTAAAGCCACAACGAGCTTCTGGAATAGCGATGCCAAAGGAAATATGAATATCAAATTGGAAGGAATGTCAAATCAAGGGCGAGTGGGTGTTGGTCAAAATGAATATTTGGTAAGGTAGTATATTCGAGAAGCCTAGGGTATAAGGTTATCAGCTTAGCTGTATGGTATTTCTTTAAACTTGAATATCCTAGCAAAAAGCTCCAAGCCCTAGGATAATCTTCTACAATAAAAGGGGAATAAATTGCAGTAATTTATTCCCCTTTTTCATTTCTGAATGAAGGTTTTACGTATCTTTGCGGAAAAATTCAGAACCTACAATGTTACGCATTATCCTACTGACTGTTGTGGTCGGTTTAATCTTCTTTTTGGCTCCATACATTGGTTTATCAGAATATGTCCATACTGATAAGTGGTTCATGCTTGCATTTTATGCAGCACTTTCTTATTTCAATCATTTATTGATGCAACAAGGCTTTGCCAACGACCGAAAGCATTTTATTGAGTTTTACATGGGAAGTATCGGTGCTCGCTTAATTTTGAGTTTAGCATTTATTGGATTCTTCATATATAAGAACACTCCTGACATATATATATTTATTAGCAACTTTTTTGTACTCTATTTATGTTATACAGGTTTTGAAATCTACGATTTGTATCGTAACTTGCGACACTTTTCATAGGCCCTGTGTTAATAATTAGTATAAGTTGTTGATTTTCAGGTGGAGTAAAGCATACGAATAAGAAAGTCAAAATCATAAACCATTATACGTTCATCCCCCACGTCGAGATGAGAAAATTATATTTTTCAAATATTGTAGCATTTTTATTTTTATTTGCTACTTCAGTATTTGCACAATCCGAGCATCACTCAGCAACTTCCGCTACGGCTGATTCAACAGTAGCAGTTCATGGCGTAGAGGCAACTGCCGAACACGCTGCTGGTGCTGAAGCACACGAAGAAGGCAAAGTTGACTTAGGTCACATGATTATGCACCACATTGCTGACGACCACAAATGGGAGTTTGCACACGGTATTGGCATTCATCTTCCAGTAATTGCTTATACGAAAGATGGCGTAAAAGTATTTTCTTCTAGCAAATTAGAAGACGAGCACGGCAATCCAGTAGCTTATGAAGGTTTGATTATCGAACATGGTAAGTTGCACGCTGAAGATGGTTCGAAAGTAATTGATTTGTCTATTACCAAAAACGTAGCTTCTTTGTTAATCAGTGCTGTGTTGTTACTTTTAATCTTCATTAGTGTTGGTAATGCTTATCAAAAAAGAGGTACTAAAGCCCCAAAAGGTCTACAGTCTTGGTTAGAGCCAATTATCATCTTTATTCGTGATGAGGTTGTAAAAAACAGCATCGGCGAAAAACACTACAGAAGATTCCTTCCGTATTTGTTAACCTTGTTTTTCTTTATTTGGATTAATAACCTTTTGGGTCTATTACCAGGTGGAGCTAACGTAACAGGTAATATTGCTGTAACATTAGTATTGTCGGTACTTACATTGTTGATTACCAACTTAAATGGTAAAAGCACTTATTGGGGACACATTTTTGCCATGCCTGGCGTTCCAAAATGGTTGTTGGTAATCTTAACTCCAGTAGAAATTATCGGTGTATTTACAAAGCCAGTATCATTGATGATTCGTTTGTTTGCTAACATTACAGCAGGTCACATCATCATGTTGAGCTTTATTGGTTTGATTTTCATCTTGAAACTTTGGGTGGTTACCCCAGTGATTAGTGCATTTGCAGTATTCATGAACATTATCGAATTATTGGTAGCGTTTTTGCAAGCATTCATCTTTACGTTGTTGACTGCAAGCTATATTGGTTCTGCAGTAGAAGAACATCACCACGATGACCATCACTAAGATTTAAGTTAGTGGCAAAATTGAAATATTATCTGCTATAGGCTTTAAGCCATAAGCTAAAGGAATAGAAGCATTCCTTATATGATAGTAAAAGTTTTTTTGCCTAATGCCTAAGGCATATAGCCTAAAGCACATTAATACTTAAGTTCATATTTTTAATTAGTAAATATTTTTTTTCACTTACATAAACAAATAACAATCATGTCACTTTTGTCAATTTTAGCTGAAGTTTCTTTAGGTACAGGTTTAGCAGGTATCGGTGCTGGTTTAGTAGCAATCGGTGCTGGTTTAGGTATCGGTAACATCGGTGGTCGTGCAATGGAATCAATCGCTCGTCAACCAGAGGCTTCTGGCAAGATCCAAGGTGCGATGTTGGTTGTAGCTGCTTTCGTTGAAGCGGTTGCTCTTTTCGCAGCAGTTATTTGCTTCTTGGTAGCTAACAAATAATTCGTAGCTAACCAAGGGTATCGGAATAGCCATTTGATTGAAAATTAGTTTCTATCTTATTCTATTTTGATATAGCACAAAATTATCTTCGTGTTATTACGCATTAGGCCGATAGCACGAAGTTTTTTGAGAAAATTCATTTTCCAAATCATATAGTAAACCCTGATAAAAGCACTTCGTAATTACACAATACAAGAAATGCTTTTCAATCGCAAAAACATTTATTTAATATGGAATTACTTACTCCTGATTTAGGTCTGATCTTTTGGCAGTTGGTAGTTTTCGGCCTTTTGTTCTTTGTATTAGCAAAATTCGCTTGGAAACCAATCATTGCATCTTTGCATGAGCGTGAAGAATCTATCGAAAGTGCTTTAGCTTTAGCCGCAAAAACTCGTGAAGAGATGGTAGAGTTGAAAGCTGGTAATGAAAAATTATTAGCTGAAGCTCGTGCTGAACGTGATGGTATCTTGAAAGCAGCAAAGGAAGCTTCTGATAAAATGATTGCTGATGCTAAAACCGAAGCTCAAAAAGCAGCTAGCGCCGAAATCGAGAAAGCTCGCGTAGCATTCGAACAAGAAAAAGCTAGTGCTGTGGCTTCAATCAAGAAAGAGACTGCTGCTCTTTCTTTGGAAATCGCAGAAAAAATCCTTCGTGCTCAATTGGCAGATCGCTCTGCTCAAGAAAAATTGGTTACGGATTTATTATCTGATGCTAAATTAAACTAATTCAGTGATGAGCTTAACAGCTCGCAACTCAAAGCGTAAAGAGAAATGTCAGAACAAAGTGTAGCTTTCCGATATGCTAAATCATTGATTGGTTTGGCCGCTGAAAAAGGTGTAATTGAAAAAGTTCATGAAGATATGAAGTTTTTTGACCAAGTTTGCGACGAAAACCGCCAACTTGTATTAGCCTTGAAAAGCCCAATCGTAAAACACTTACAGAAATTAGGTATTTTGACTGCAATCTTCAAAGATAAAGTTGACCCTGTAACGTTTTCGATTTTTGAAATTATCACTAAGAAAAACCGTGAAAAACTCCTTCCTGCTATTGCTGAAGAGTTCCAACGTCAATATGCTCTCTATAAAGGTATCCAAAAAGCAGAGGTTACTACGGTATCTCCTTTGACAGATGCTCAAAAAGCAGAATTTATTCGCTTGGTAACTGAAGCTACGGGTAAGACAGTTGAATTGGTCGAAAAAGTGAACCCTGAATTGATTGGTGGTTATGTACTTCGTATCAACGACCGTCAAATCGATACTTCAGTAAAAGCAAGATTAAACGACTTGAAAATATCTTTCCTCCAATAGTTTTAGGAAAAAGTACTTACTACATATCAAAAACGACAGCCTTTGTGATTCATGAAGGCTGTCGTTTTTTTATATTTGAGGTAAAATTGTAAGAGACTAAAAGTTTTTTGCTTTTCTTCAAAATTCTAAATTGTTCCAATCAAGATGACAGTTCTGGATGAATTAAGTCAGGTTTCGATATTAGAGGTAGCACAAGATCTAGGATTGGAGGTAAACCGCAATCGTATGGTTTGCCCTTTTCATGAGGAAAATACTCCATCATTAGTCTTATATCCGCATACCAACAGCTTTTACTGTTTTGGTTGTGCCAAGACAGGTAATTCAATAACACTATTCTCCGAAATCCGAAAATTGAGTATTAAAGATACAATTCAAACGATGGCTCAGACGTATTTGTCTGGGTATTCGCCTCAACCGTATCAGAAAAGTACCAAGCCTCTTCCTACCAAAAATGCTTTACAAATTGTAGATGTAAAAAAGCTTCAAGAAAAAGAAAAACCCGTCGACGAAATCCACTCTCAAATTTATGAAGCATTTCGAGATTGTTGTTTACAACAGCCCTCCAACGAGCTCTCTAAATCAGGTTTGGAATACTTAAAATCAAGAGGATTTACGGATAAAACCATTCAGGATTTTAGGCTTTTTATGGTTAAAGATTATGCAAATGTGAGTTGGTATCTCAAACAACGATTCTCGACCTTAGACTTGCAAGAATCGGGGCTTTTTAACGATAAAAACAACTTAATTTTTTATGCACACCCCTTGATTATTCCATACTATCGAAACGGCAGAATTGTGTATTTGCAAGGGCGAGTATTAGGCGCACCACCCGAAGGACATGGACGTTATCAGTTTTTGTACAAACATCCTTTGACGCTATTCAATGCCGATACCTTGGATAAAATAAAGCTAGACCAAGATGTATATATTACCGAAGGAGCTTTTGATTGTATGCGATTGGTGCAAGCGGGTAAAACTGCCGTGAGTTTAGGAACAGCCAATGTTTTTAAAAAAGATTGGGCAAAATTATTTAAGCGTGCCAATGTGATTTTTTATCTGGATAATGATAAAGCTGGTCATAGAGCTGCTGATGAACTAGAGAAAATTTTTAGCCATTTTGGACTAACTTGTTCGCGCAAACAACTTCCTGATGAATATAAAGACGTAAATGACTATTACACTGATAAATTGGGGAGTAATGAACAATTAAATCTGTTTTAGATAGAATATCGGGTAATTTGAATGATTGGGTTTCACTTTTTTTAAGTTAGCCGCAAAATAAAATTTAAATTTTGAGCTTTGGGCATTTGGCAAAAACATTTTAACACTCTTTGCCTTGTGCCTGTTGCCTAATGCCTAAGCACGTAACTTAAATCTTATTCTGCACGACTACTTAACAACATAAGTCATCCCGAATTTAGCAATTTAGTGATTGAGCGAATGAGTGATTATGTTAAAATTTAGATTCTCCGAGTAGAGACGCAATTCTTGCGTCTCAATGACCGCATATCAAGCCATTCATCTCTTGTGTAGAAGCATTAAAAAAAGCGGTTAAAAAAATATTTTTTCAACCGCTTTTTTGATAAAAACTTGGAGAATCATCCCAATCCTAAAAATTCGGGATATCCCAAATTATCTCTATCAGAAAACTACATTTACTAATTTACTTTCCTGTAGTATTGATGGCCTTTCCTGAATTCATTTCCAAATAGTCTAATGTTAGATTGGCCATAGCCTTCATACCCAAAACAAAACCACCCTCATCGATATAGAAGTCAGGCGTATGATGCGAGGCAGTTTCAGATTCTTTTTTACCTTTTGGCGCACCACCTAGAAAGAAGAATAATCCCGGTACTTTTTCTTGATAAAAAGCAAAGTCCTCCGCGCCAGTAGCAGCCGAGGTCAAGAATACATTTTCTTTGCCAGCAACTGCTTCGAGCGTTGGCACCATCTTTTCTGTCAAAGAAGGGTCATTATAAGTTACAGGGCACATTTTAGTAATGCTTACTTCGGCAGTAGCCCCTGCGCTTTCGGCAATATTAGTAGCCACTTGCTTCATTCGAGCATGAATCATATCCTGAACCTGCGTATCGAGTGTTCGAATTGTCCCATTCATATTCAATTCCTCTGGAATGATATTGCTACGAACACCCGCATTGATTTGACCAACTGTTACAACAGCCGCCGACTCGGTAAGTGGAGCGTTACGACTGATGATGGTTTGTAAACCCATTACGATTTGTGAAGCAGTTACGATAGGGTCAATGCCTTGCCAAGGCGAAGCACCATGCGCTTGTTTACCTTTCAACTTAATTTTGAACCAGTCTGATGCTGCCATTGTCCCTTTTGGGCGGTAGCGAATAGTTCCAACAGGTGCTTGTGCACTAATATGCAGTCCAAATATAGCATCCACCTTAGGATTTTCGAGAACGCCCTCTTTTACCATCAGTCCTGCGCCACCTTCTTCTCCTTCGGGAGCTCCTTCCTCAGCAGGTTGGAAAATAAATTTGACAGTACCTTTTAGCTCATTTTTCATACTCGCCAAAATTTCGGCAGTACCCATCAAGATGGCCACATGAGAGTCATGCCCACAAGCATGCATTACACTTACGGATTGCCCGTTATATTCGCCAGTAGCTTTGGAGGCAAAAGGGATATCTACTCTCTCCTTTACGGGTAAGGCATCCATATCAGCACGTAAAGCCACCACTGGCCCTGGCTTTCCTCCTTTCAGAATACCCACCACACCTGTTTTGGCAACTCCTGTTTGTACCTCAATGCCTAGAGAGCGAAGATGGGCTGCTACTTTTTCGGAAGTTTTAAATTCACGGTTACTCAATTCGGGATTTTGGTGAAAGTCACGGCGCCAAGCTACCACCTTCGATTCAAGAGATTGCGCTTTTTGTGACACTTTGGCTTTGAGTGCTGCGGTTTGGGAAAATGACATAAAAGCGCCAAGGAGTAAAGCACCAGAGAGTACTATCTTTTTCATGGAATTTGTTAAGGTTTGTGTGATGACAATAATTGAATTAATAATCTTCAGTTTTGGTAATTAAGTAATCGTGCAGAATTATATTTAAGTTTTGTGTTTTAGGGACAAGGCAACAGGCACAAGGCACAGAGTGTTAAAATGTTTTTTATTGCCCACAGCCATGCTTTTTTCCAAAACCCACCGCCGAAAGCCGATACCTGAAAGCCCTAAGCATAATCTTAAATTTTATTTTGCCCAC
>NZ_JBMLSD010000410.1:0-1535 GCF_049240685.1 Flectobacillus sp. | reverse complement strand
CCCAAAGCCGAGTACTTGTATCTAATTTTTGCAATTAATCATAACCCTATTTCAGGGTTGAAATTTGGTTTATAAATTGAGTCTTGATTTTTAAGAAATAAGTAGCAGAAAAGCAAGAATTATTAATTTATGGGCAGAATATATTGAGAACATAGTTTTGATTGTGAGACTATTCAAATACCGATATATTGTTAACGATTAGCTACAATTTACTTGGGCATCCTAAAGATAATCAAATAAAAAAGTACGGGCATCACCCGTACTTAATGTTTTAGCCATTATTAATAATATTCCACATCTACAAAATGTGATATTATGACTCTCTGTACTTGTGATTTCGTAAAATCTCTTATGGCTTGAAGAGACTTACTTATTTATCTCTAATCCTTCTTCTACAATTAAGTAGTAAAAATGACTAAAGACTAGTCGATTTTCACATCCGCCATTATGTAAAAATCTTTTGTAGGCACATAGAACTATTTAGTACTACCCAAGTAATTTGGTAATGGTATAAAATTAGGTATTACTCTTTAATGAGCGCAACTTATAGTTTTTATAATGCAATTAAAGGTGATAAAAGACTTTTTTCATCCTAACTTATGGCTGTATATTTAAAAAGGGCTAGCTTGATAAAGCTAACCCTTTTTGAATTTCTAGAATACTTCGCTCGCAACGAATCCTCTACATTTTTCCTTTTGTCTATTGCATTATTTAAGTACTACTTAGGCACATTAATATCACTTCTTCATGCTACCTTATCTTGGCAATCACCATCGGTACACAAATTACTGGTGCACACTCAGCTAAGCAGACGACATACGAAAGTGGGACAATTCTACAAAAGTCTGTACTGGGTACTGTCATAATCTTTGCCCCGACGATTGCATTACTATTCGAATTACATAACACATAATGGTTATAAACTCCATTATTTAATCCTGAAAATGTGGTGCTATTTTGTACTTGTTGGATAATTCCTTTACCATCAGTTAGGATATATTGTGGTGATTGGCCTACCGAACTCGGCACAGTAATGCTATTGGTTGTTGTGTTACAATCACATATCGATAAATCAACCGTTGTACTTTTTAAGCAATGATCTATCTCTGTTAGATTCTTACCTATTTCTATTTTTGGTAAGTTTTCCTGACGGGTATCCCATGTCAGAGCTACCGCCTTGTAAGAGCCCGCATTCACGCTTTCTATTACCCCAGAATTCTCTAAAGATTTGTATCTGACAATATTACTCGCATCCACCAACACAACATAGCTAACTATGGTCGTACCTTTACTCTGACCACTCAAATTGAGTTGAATTGCCCCCGGCTTGAAGTTACAGCCTAATGTTTGACTAAAAACGTTCAGACTCAACAGCAGTAGGACGGATATTAATAGCAAGAAGCTTGATTGAAAATACTTTTTCATAGATATGCTCTACAATGGTATAAAACATAGAGGAGAAAAATGTCTCTCCTCTATGCGTCTTTTCTTAGAATCCAAGTACACCTGGATTAATATCTGTTGGACAGTTCACG
>NZ_JBMLSD010000409.1:0-64207 GCF_049240685.1 Flectobacillus sp. | reverse complement strand
TCAGTTGATTAAACTATTTTAGTGGCGAATTTCCCCGAAATTTGGGTGATGCCCCTATAATCACTGAAGATTTTAAAGACTTTATCATAAAGAATTAAGTATTACGATTCAAGAACTAATTTTTGCATATATCTGTAAAGTATAAATAATTTTCATTGCTTAATTATAGCAACGATTTCATTAATTGAGCCAGAAGAGTACTTTGCCAGACTTGCCAGATTTACTATTTGTAATAGCATTTTTGTAATCTTCTAAAGAATGTTTTGAAATAACTTCCATTTTGAAATCGGAATTGTTCAAAGCATCAATAATTGAATCCCAAATTATTTGCAACTCTTCTTTTGTTTTGGATTCCAACCAAGCATCTATACCAAAACCCATAATATGTAAGTTTCGAAATATTATAGAACTGTTGTGATAAGAAACGAGGTCTTCACTAAATAACCCATAGTGTATGATTCTTCCGTTTTTAGAAATTACATTTATGACTTTAGTAGCAAGTTCACCTCCAACAGCATCTAGGAATGCAGCTATTGTTTCGCCATTTGTAAGAGCAGTCATTTTATTTTCGAAATTATTTGTTTTATCGATAATAAACTCTGTTGCACCTAACTCCAATACTGCATTTGCTTCGTGTTCATTTCTAATAATTGCCAGGGTTTTAATACTTCTACTTTTTGCGAACTGGATTATTAACTTACATAAAGCTGAATTTGCGGCAGAAAGAATTATCCATTCACCTTTTTTAGCTTCAGATAATTCTAGTAACGCCCATGCTGTAATAGGGTTTAATGAAAGCTGAGCAGCCTTTTCGATAGGCATGTGCTGGGGTAGCATTATTATTTTATCTTTTGGAACGTTGACAAACTCTGCCCATACATTTTTGTGGCGAAATGCCACAAGTGCATCTATTGGATAATTTTCATCTCCTCCATTGTCTATAATTAAACCTGCACCTTCGAAACCTGCGATTTGGGGAAATACAGGTTCAATTCTGTATGATTTTTCAATAAACATAAAATCAGCAGGGTTAATAGGACTAGCTAATAATTTAACTGTTACTTCATTCGATGATCTATTATTAAGAACTACTTCACTGTATTCTAAAATTTGATCTGTTGCTCCTTTTTGATTAAAGATTAACGCTTTCATTTGCATAATTTTAATTAATTACCAATTTATATAACAAATATTTTCCTGGATTTTGTTAGGCATTTTCGTCAACTTCTACTTTTAGTTTAAATCGATAGCCATTGTTAGAGAAGTCTTCTTCTTTGATGACAAGCTTTGTTTTCTTATCTATCCAAAATTTTTGATAACTACCTGCCGATTTACCTGTTCTTTGCATTACCCAACAATGAATCCTCCTATTAGAAATTTTTAGTGCATCACTACCAATGACAGTATAAAATTCCTGACTTGGTCTACCAAAACCAGGATCAAAAAAGTTTATTCTAAATGTTCTAAAAGTTTTGTAAGGCAAACAAGTGAAAACAAATAAATCAGAATGCCAGTTTAGATTGTATGTCTCAAATGACTCATTGAATGCCGTAGTTATTTTTTGTTTATTACTATCTGCAATTACTCCTTGAAAAGAAATATTTCTTTCATCAAAATCAAACTTGGCAGAATATTTAAGACCACGCCAATATATTGAATGAAAACGGGTGGATAAATCTGTTTTTTTTAAAACAGTATATGCTTGGTGTATAATTGTATCCTTACCATCCCATTGTTGGTTTATTATAACAGCAGGTTGTTGTTTATAAATGGATTTGGTGACATTTATATTGACCATGTAAATTCCTTCAGCTGGACTATTTTTTGTCTTCGTATTATAGACTAAATAGCAAGCTTTTGTGAATTTTAATTCATTGAGTTTGATATTTGAAGCTGTAATGTTGATGGTATCACTTTGCTGTGCATTAACTAGTTGGAATGTTAGCAATAATATTGAAAAATATAAATATCTGTTATGAAGCTTTCTCATTTCGATTATATTAAGTGCTTCAAAGAGTTGCCTGCCATAGTAGGCAAAAATTCAATAATTGTATATTCTGCTACACCATTTTTATGAAATGGATCCTCTGTTATTATTTGTTCAATAATTGCTTTGTCTTTTGCATTAGCTAAGATGACACCACCAGTTCGTGGATTTTTACGACCAGACAATAAGAATATATCTCTATCATAATATTTTTGCAGGTATTGTTTATGCTCTGCAAGAAAATTATCTACTTCTCTTAATGACTTAGTATAAGTTAGTTGGATAATGAACATAAATTAAGTTTTATTGATTTTTTAATTTTAAGGTATGATTGAATCACGTTAATGTCAAAACTTCATCATATAAACACTAGCTATAATGATGTTATCAGGTTCTAACATTTTAAATAATTTTTTTGTAAAAAATTGGTATGATGAATAGTATGACCAACAATCATAAATCCGAGAGACCTTGTAGTAAAATAAACATTGTTAGCTCTACCTTTAAAATCTAACATATCATTTGTCATTGCTTTAAACATGGTCAATGTAGATTTTCTAACATCTTCGAATTCATCTTTTAGCCCAGTTAGATTTATATCAACGCCTTTAAGACTATTTATGTATTTATTTTCATCGAAGCCAGATAGTGGTGTTTCATCAAATCTTGAAAAACGAAATGCTCTATATGCGAAAACCCTTTCACAGTCAATAATATGTCTTACAACCTCCTTTATTGACCATTTATCCGCCTGATAGCTATAGTTTTCATTGTGGGGTGTAATTACACTCAATAACTTTAGTGTTTCATAATAACTTTTTTCTAGTTCTGCGATTAAGTCATCTGTTTCAACTAGGTCGAAATAATAATGACAATATTCCGGTGCATTTTGATAGATGGTCTTATCTGTCATGTTTAATATTTTTAACTTTTGTATGTATTTAAGTTGATTTATTATTAGTGTTTCTTAGAAGATTGGCTCATTTCTATTCAACAAAATATCTGTCGTACAGACTATGGCTCAGCGGTGCTGTACCAAGAATACGAAGCTTTGTATTTGATGTGTTTTTAAACCTGTGAACTTCGTTGGGATAAATTGTAAAGCAATCGCCCTGATTCACAATTATTTCCGTATTCCAGTTTGTCTTTTCATTCTCAAGATTTCCTTTATAAACAGTACCAGAACCTTCGAGAATATAATAGGTTTCTATATCTTGTTTATGGTAGTGAGCAGGAATAGATTGTTCAATTGCCAATTCGATTGCAAACACAGACATTTTTTCATTACCTGTTAAAAAGGCTAATTTTATGCCTACATTTTCGTCTACTACTGCATTATTTAAGCAACGGCATATATTTGATATATTCATTTGAATAAATGTTTAGGTTCCTGTATTTCTTCGTTTCCGAAGGACCAATTTTGCTTACCTTCATTTTCGACAAGCACTATAATAATATTGTTTTTAGTAATAGATGTTGTACTCGTAATTCTTCTTGCAATTTCTTTATACAAGCCTCTTTTTTGTTCTACTGTGCGTCCTTTTCCTGCAATAATCTGAATGAATACAATATCTGAAGTATGAGATACTCCTAAATAATGTTTAGGGAATTTTATTTGATTAGGTTTTAACTCTTCTATTACATGGAAAAAATCGTTTTCGGGTATATTAAATTCCTGCATTAATGATTGATGTACAGATATTGATATGTTTTCTTTTGTAACATCCGTTAACGAATCAGGAAGACTAATACGAACAAATGGCATAATTAATTTTGATTTAATAGTCTAACAATAAAAATGCTTAAAACACAATGGTTAATTATACTATTGTACCAACTTTACATTTTCTTCATTTGCTTCTTTTATATAGAAAGCGATAAAAGTCATTGGCTTATCTTTCGAAGCATTGTCGAAATGAATAATATTTGAGTTCTTTGGTTCATAAAAGGAATCACCTTCTTTAAGTATAACAGGCTCTTTGCCTTCTATTTGAAAAAGTACTGCCCCTGACTTGATATAACCCACTACAGGACAAGGATGCAAATGCTTTGGTGCAACCTGATTAGGTGGAAATGTAATTTCTTGTACTTCAACTTTTGAAACTATTTGATTCATTATTACAGTGTCTAAATTTTTTCTGATTATTCCGTTTTGCTGTGCCATTGTGAAAGAAATTGTTAGTGAAAAAATTACTGAGATTAAGTATTTCATAAAATGATCGTTTATTTTATTAATTGAGTAATTGACTGAATAGCTCTTGCAAGGACAACATCTTTCCCCCCTTTTATTTCTTCGATTTTTTCGGCTATTTCGATATTGGGGCTAATGCCTTTTCCTACGAATTCTGTTCCATCGGGCATCAAATCTCTTTTAGAACAAACAAAGCCAATACCACCACCTGGTAACGCAAATGCCATTGGATTACCAGTACTTCCACCTGTTTTCTCACCTATAACAAGACCTCTTTTCATACACTTAAATGCTGCTGTAAAATCTTCTGCGGCAGAATAGGTCAATGCACCAGTTAGCAATACCACAGGCTTTTTATAAGTATCTTTTTTATATGGCTTCCACCAAAACTGGTTTTTTTCAATTTCATTAGCTGGATTACCCCATGAACGTTGTGCAGGATTATATTTGTGAAAAATACTTTGATTTGTAGCAAAGGCTGTGTCAGTTAGCCTTCCTAATATTTCATAGCCGTTATTACTATTTCCACCACGATTGTTTCTAACATCAATTATTAGCCCTCTTGAAACAGCTATAACATTGAATAAACTATCAAATTGTTCAGGGGTTTTACTACTGATGAAACTATTTATAGAAATATAAGCTATACTGTCTTTTAACCAAGTAAAAGTTACAGGTGTTATTTCATTTAAATCTCTCGTTCTAGAAAGAATGTATTGCTGCTGCACACCATTATTGTCTTTTAAAGTGAGTTGCACTTTACTGTTTTTAGCACCGCTAAGTAACTCATAACTATATATACGTGCAATGCTATCCTGTGAGGTTGAGAATTTAATAAATGGTGAAATTTTGTTTCTAATAAATTGCTGAACTGGCACATCATCAACTGCTATAATTTCATTACCAACTTTAACAGATAATGGCAGATTTTTATTTTCTAACAATGCAGTAATAATGGCTTTTCCTTCAATACATTTTACTTGTAGCGGTACTGAAAAAGTTGACTGTTCAAATAAATATTGAGGTTCCATAATTCGGCTATGCCCATCTTTTAACAGCTGATTAAACTGTTTCAAAACCTTGTAATAACCGCTAACTGTTTTTGTTGCTTCAACTTTGGGAATGAAAGCTAAATAAGCTGAATCCCAATTTAAACTAGGCACTAAATCAAAGTTGGCAAAACCAAATTTTGCTTCGCTCCAAAAAGTACTAAGCCCCGCAATTTTTTCAGTTCTTGATAATTGCTTACTCACAGAATGACTGTTATTAAATGCCGGGAATAATTGATTGTACCTGTTAGCATAATTAACAGAATCAAATGCTTCTTGAGCATTAACCATTAATGTTGCATTGAAAAAAGCAACAATGATTATTAGTTTTCGTGCCATAAAATATAGTTTTAAAAATTTAGAAAGCTTCACCAATATTTACATAAAAATTACATTGTCCATTACCATAACCTACATCAATACGTAAATTCAATTTTTGTTGTTTACTGATGGTTCTTCTGAAACCAAAACCTAAAGAATGTTGCAACTCTTTGGTATTTATTTCCTCTATTGAGCTGCCTACTTTACCTGTACCTGCAAATAATACAAAGCCCCATTGACGCCACAAATGCCTTCTGTATTCAGCTTGAAATGCTATCAAATCATTATCACGAAAACGCCCTGCATAAAATCCTCTCATTATATTATTGCCACCTAAATAAGAAAGCTGTGTAAAAGGCACTTCGCCTTCTTTAATTTTAGCTACACCTTGCAAAGCCAATATTGCTCCAGATTTCAACTGACGATATTTTCTCACATCTGCATCAACAGAGAAATAATTGGTACTTGAACCTAATGCTTTATTCATCCAACTTGTTTTCAAGGAAGCATAATACCCTTTCGAACTATTGTTGATGTTGTCTCTTGAATCGTACAATACTTCAAAACCTAAGCCAGACTTGATATTATTTTTACCTCCGTTTAATGTATCAAGCAAATTTGAATTCGTATTGTCAGCGTATATATTATAATAGTTAGCATAAGAATAATACAGTCCGAAATAAGTATTGGTATGTATTTTTTTAAGTGTTGAAATATCTGCCTTTACTGCATTGTATGATATTGTCACCTGATTTTGTTCTTCAGTTTTATTACCAATACCATAAAAATTTTCCGGGAATTTATTGAATGCAAAAGCTGCTTTAAAAAGATAATTATTATTGGATGTATAGTGAACAACATTGAGTTCATTAATGAATTGCTTATTAAAAGTGTACAGTAGATTACAACTAATATTTGAAAGAGTAGCATTGCCTGATTGCTTATAAAAATGCATAGCAGATACCCCTAAAGCAAGATTGGTTTCAGGTGCATATGAAATAGCAGGAAACAACACTGTTTTTGATTTTTTGATTCTTGAAGTAGGACCTTTTTTAGTTGTATCTATACTATTATTATTTTGTGCCATAGACATTACAGGAAGGCAAAAAAGTATTGCCATACAAAAGAGTAGCGTATTGTTATTGCTCATTTTTCTTTTAGATTTTATAAAATAGGTTACTAATAAAATCACCAACATTATTGCAGCCAATTTTGGCAGCCAATCGCCCCATTTTATATAAGCAGTTGTTTTATTTTTTGAAGGCACATCGGCCAATAAAACACGGGTTGGATTCTGGAAATAATTATTTGCAAAGATTAACTTGCCATTAGGTGCAACCATTTCTGTAACTCCGTGTGATGTAGGACGAACCAATGTAAAACCATTTTCTAAGGCTCTATAACGGGTAATTTTACCTCTTAATACTGCAATTGCTTCCCAATCGTTTGATGGTGCAAACAAAATATCAGGACTTAGGCTACCTGCTTTTCGGGCATAAGTAATAAAGTCTGTATCAAAGCAAATTACTGCCGATATTTTTCCATATTCAGTATTGCATACCGGAATATTTCCATCGCCAACCACCATTAAATCTTTTTCAATACCAATAGGATAATGTTTGAAATATTCAAAACCAATACTACCATCAGGACGTATGAAAATAATTTTATTCTCAACCGGTTTAGGTTGATCAGCACTAAATACTTCGGCTGCAATTCCTATATAAACCAACTTCTCTTTTGCTATTTTTTTAACCGATTCTATAAATGCCTGCTCATCATTTTTCATTAACACAACGTTTCCTTCGGCACAAAAAATAATTTTAGCTCCACTATCGGCAGCTTTTACAGCTTGATTTAATAATTCAGTATTAGATAGTTCAAAAGCATTGTGGTAATACATTGAATCAGTTGCAGAAACTGTTTGTATTTTTTGGTTTAATAAATGATGGTAGATTCTATTAACAGGTTCGGTTCTAAGGCTGTCATTTGCCAAAACCACTGCAACTTTTACTTTTTCTTGTGGATTATACTTTTTAATGTCCTTCGCTCCCCAAATGGCTATTACAGCCACAACCAAGCCATAGCTAAGCATTAATGACTTTGATTTATTGTTATTAGGTCTATTTTGAAGTAGGTAAACTAAAATCGAAGAGAAAAATGACACTAGTAAGGATAGAGCCCAAATGCCACCATAAGCGACAATATTATTAAGTGGTTCCCAACCTGCTAGTAAGCTTGCCTGCGAACCCCAAATGCCAAAAGGACTATTTGCAGAACCAATGTATTCGAGGAAAATTTTAGAAAATGGATAAATGCTAATAAGCCATAACTGATTGAACCCTTTTTTGAATAACCAGGCATCTAATAAAATGGGCATCAAACCAATTAAAGTAGAAACAGCCATCACTACAACAAATACAGCATTTGAGCTAAACATATGAGCTGCAATACCCCAAAATGAAATAAGAATTGCCGTAAGGCTTCCTGCAAATAGTAATAAAAAACCTTTTAGTAGTTCCTGATTTCTTAAATATCTTATTGCAAAAACAGGAAAAAGAAATAACAGAAATGATAGTTGAAAATATCTACCTAATAATAATGTAGCTACAGCACTTAAAAATAGTAAAGTGATTTTTTTACTGAAAATTGATTTTTGCACGGCGTAAACTTTTTAAGTTGACGAATGATTACGATGCAAAAATATTTTGCCCTCTTAGGGGTATCCAAATTAGAGGGTTGATTATCAATAATTTGGGATGAATTACAAGCATTGGGATGGAATACAAACATACAGGGATGAATTGCACGATTTGACTAAGTAATCGTTTGTAAAAGCTGATATAAGGATGGCCCTTTACTGCGGGAAACGGGAACAACCTCAGAAGTAACATTTAATTTAAGACGATATCCCTGAGCATTTCCGTCTATGGATGCTACTTTTTTGAGGTTAACGATATAAGCTCTATGACTACGAAATAAAAAGGGGAATGATTGTACCGTTTCCTCAGCTTTAGAAAGTGTACCTCGAAAAAGTTGTTTTTTTACTTTATCGTTTTCCTGCCAAACTATTTCAAAATAATTGTCTTGTGAGGTAATATAAACTATATCATCTGAGTTGAGTGCCAACTGCTCATTCTGATTATCGCCAGTAAAAACAATTTTATTGGACTCTTGATATTCACTATTTGCATTTTTGCTTTGATGTAATTCATTATCCAATATTAGAGCTTCTTGAGAATTTTGACGAAGCAAGTAGTTTTGTTTTACTAGTACAATAATAATTATTGGGATTATGGAACACAATAGAACATAAGACTCTATTTTAAGAAAGCTCGATATATTTTGGGGAAATGCATCAATTGCAATAGCATAAGAAAAACAGGTAATACCAATGATACATAATTGCGTTATAGCCCAAATGATCTGGGATGCTACTGTCCATTTTTTTTCAGAAAAAATACTTTTAAAAAATCTATAAGCAATAAAATCAGTAAAAAGCAATGTTAGCCAAATGATAAGCCCGTAACCTATAATGATATAACTGCGTTCATATCCGTAAACAGATAAACCAAAGGGTTTAAAAATTAACAAAAAGGCAGTAACAAAAAGAGAAAAAAATATGTTCCTTTTCGTGTTATTTTCTAGTACAGAAAATGGATAAGGCTGATTTAGATATTTACTAAACTTATGTTTCATAAAATAAAATATTTTATAAGAACCAAAGGCTTTCCCTGCCAAAGTCGGGTAGTTTATCGTGTTGGAAATGAGGGAAAATCTCGGCCACCATTTCGGGGTACTTGATCGTAACCGGCAGGTTCTGCTGGCTTACACTCTTCCAGTACATTCTGCTGAACTGATACACCTGGTCAATGAGTTGGTTTATCAATTCAGCGTTTTTTATTCTTAGCATGCCATAGCCATTATATTTTATTCTACAAATTTCTAATAACCAAAATTCTCACTCTTGGCTTATTAAGAAACGAATCGATGCCGATTTGAGCTTTTCATTCAGCGATATTTCAAGAGAACTCGACTTTAATCCAATCTGTCTTGCAGTAGGAGTCAAAAAGTAAAAGCAGTTTTCGATAAAGTCATCAGAAAAGGAAAAGAGACTAACCACTTTATTGTCATTCCATTACTGGTGAAGTTTGGTAGTAATGTTACATAATTCACCTACTTTCTTGACGGAAAACATATCGATTATACCCTCTTTTGACTAACTCTTCAAATGCAGACCAAACATCTTCAGGAACTTGTTCTGGAATTTGAAAGCCCAATTCTCCATATACTTTTATACGTTGCAAATCACCGACAATCAAGTGAATAAAGGTTTCTTGATCGTCTACCAATTCTAAATATTCATGATAAGTCAGTGGTTCGGCTGCGGTCGACCATTTTACCTCAGTCCACTGTTGGGAAGCAGTATTATAAGCTCGGCGAGTCATATAAGGTTTGGCTATTAATAAACCTTCACGATACGGTAAGTCATATTGTTCGATAATTTTTTTGGAAAAAAGTATATTTTCACCTGTGTTAGAGGCCTTTTCTTCTAAATAAATTTTCTCAGATGGAACGCCCAAATCTATCATGACTTGGGAAAACTTTTGTGCTTCTGTCTCCGTCCAGATTTCATTGGTGACTTTTCCCAAACCACCTGAAACGACGATATAACTTACAGGATTTTGTAAAAAATATTCAGCCGCAAACTTCGGTACACGCATATCACTGCTTCCCAATACCAATATAAAATCGGGATGTTGAGGTACACAACGTTTATTTAGATAGTTATAAATTTTCTCTTCGGACAACATATAAATGAGCTATTATTAATTTCTACTTGAGATACTTTTCTATCACTTTTTTCCATGCTAAATATCCCTCTCCTAACAAATGAAGTCCATCATTGGTAAATTTTGGATTCATGCGACCTGTTTCGTCTACCAAACTTGTATATACATCAACGTAGACAAATGGTATTGATTCGCTCAAACTTTTCAAAGACTGATTTACTTGAATGATTTCAGCTTTTTTGCTAGTATGCCCCCCGAATTTCTTGAAAGATTCATTCACAGGAAAAATACTTTGTACAAAAATCTGCGTTTTAGGCGATGTTTCATGCAAAATTGCCACAATCTGACGAATATTTTTGGCCACACTATCAGGTGAAATACCTCTTGCCAAATCATTTGTGCCTATTAACAAAAATACTTTGGCTGGCTTTCTTTCAGCTACTTCATCGATCCTGTTCAATACTCCTGCGCTAATATCGCCACTGATACCTCTGTTTTTAATATGAGGATTTTGAAACATTTCAGCCCATTCTCCGCCGTCGGTAATACTATTGCCCAACATAATGATATCTTTTGAGGTTTTGGGCAAAACTTTAAAAAGAGCTACTCTTTGATGGTAATAGGTTGAAAATAAAGAATCTGGAAAACGATACTTTACTTGTTGAGCCTGTGCCATAAAGGCAAAAAATAGGCCGAATACACAGCCTATTGCAAATCTGATTTTCATAGATGAAATGTTAAATATGTTCGTTTATCGTAAAATCCGTTTTAAAAATTCCCATTTAATTCTATTTTAAATGGCATCAATGGTAAATTAGCCTCGTTGACAATATTACATTTTGGATTAGGAAGCCATGCATAATTGATTTGGGTAACCTGTTTATCCGAAGGCAAGGTAAGGATTATTTTATCAGAAAAGAGCGTTATTTTTTCAGGATAAAAGAAAGATGCTTCTGTTCCTCCTAGATTAAATCCTTGTAAGATAAAGCCTCTGGGATTTAATCCATCACTGGTTTGCAGTTGTCTAGCAAAGTCAAAACTAAGTTCAATAGTATTTCCTTTTTGCTGATATTCTTTAAAAATAGGTCCTGAATAATCAAGGGATAACTGATAGGTTTTGGCCAAAACTAATAAACTCAGTCGCTCGCCAATAGGCTTTTTATCAGTCGGGTGAACATCCAAGGAATCCCCTGTGTCGATGCTCACAACCATTCCAACGTTGTTGATTTTTTGACTCAACTCAAACTGACTTGCACGAAAAGCAGGCCAACCAGAACGATTAGCAATAGCAGGAAGCTGGACTGTATAAATAGGAAAATCCCCTTGATTCCATGTTTTTCGCCAGCTTTTTACCAAAGCCTCAAACAAAGGCTTGTGAATTTCGGGATGTGTGGCATTGGATTCACCCTGATACCAAATCACGCCTTTGATGGCAAAGGGCGCTAGAGGTTTTATGCCATTATTAAACAAAAAAGAACCTGCAAATGGATGTAATAATTTACGATTGGGCGTAGCATCTTGTAACACAAGAGCCAAATTTTCATTGCTTCTCTCCAATACCCAAGGATGAATATCTTGGGCTTTTTGTAACCAATCTTTCTCCACAAACTGCTGTAATTGAGGATGCGAAGCCAAACTTGCCGAATCGATATAAGCTTGGGTAGTAGTACCGCCAACGGCATTACAAATTAGCCCAATTGGTACATTGAGCTTTTGCTGTAATTGTTTACCAAAATAATAACCCACCGCTGAAAATTTAGCAGCCGTTTCGGGCGTACATAGTTGCCAGTTCGTAGGCTCATAAAACTTACCTGCTTGTAAATCAGACAAAAGACTATCACTAAATACCACCTTAGCCAAGGGACGAGCCGCAGCACGGGGTGTCATGCGAAACAATCGAATTTGAACATTATCTGCTTGAGATATTTCTTGTTTAGCATTTTTGGTTTGTTCCAAACGAAATTCCATATTGGACTGACCAGCACAAAGCCACACTTCGCCCACTAGAATATTTTGAAAAACTAGTCGCTGCTTTTGAGAGGTAACCAGTAATTGAAAAGGACCACCCGCAGTATGAGCAGGCATATTGGCTTTCCAATGACCATTCTTATCTGTTTTAGTTTTTAGGGAAAAACCATCAAACGAAACGTTCACCTCACAAGCTCGACATGATTTTCCCCAAACAGGAATAGCCATTTTCTGCTGCAATACCATATTATCGCTAAAAATAGCGGGTAATTCAAGCTGTGCTTGCGCCAATTGACTCAAGCACAGCAATTTGGTAAAAAGATATTTTTTCATGATTGATTACTCAAAAAATGGCAAAACTGTAAACATCCATTTCACGGGATTTTGCCAATCACTTTTACTTCCATGACACAGTATGAAAAATGATTTGTTTGTAATTGTCTTTTTCATACAAAATTCCAATTTGGTCTTTTCCCACTTGCACAATATCCGAATAGGCGACATTGTCGCGTGAATGCCCTGCTTCGGCTTTGTCGATAACCCAATTTTTCACCCACGTTTTTCCTTCGTCATAACTAATTCTTAAAGTGAGGTTATCTCTATTTTTGGTATCTGCGGCATTACAAAAAGCAAGAATCGTCTTTTTACCTTCTGTAAAACTCAGAATACTTCCTTGACATACAGGATCTGGAAGGTTTGGGTCAAAATAGGTATCGTGCCAATGTTGTCCACCATCGTTACTAATCGCTACAATTCGCTGACGAATATCTCCTTTTTGATTACGAGCATTAAACATCAATTTATTGCCTGACAAAGGAGCTGCTGTAGCTTCATTCCCTCCTGCAATGTTGATGGTTTCGCTCAAATGAAAAGTTTTTCCATGGTCATCGCTATAAAACCCGTGCGCAAAATAATCTACAAAATGAGCCTGTGGTTCGCCCTGCGAGTGATTGGCAGCCACAAAGATGCGCCCTTTGTATTTGCCCTTCAAAAACTGTGTAGCATGCCCAGGCGTATTGGCATACGAACGCCAATCTTCCTGAAACTGATAGGCAGGATTAATCTTCGGTTGGTTAGGTCTATGTACTTGCGTGGTGATATTCTGAGGCTTCGACCACGTGTGACCTGCATCAACAGAGGTCACAAACCAAACTTCTCTAATTCCATGGCCTTTCCGAATTTCACCTTCGTGGTTATTTCCAGTATTATAAAACAAGAAAATACGTCCTTGCGGATACTTTGGGTCGGTAAGGTCAACGACTGGCGCAGGATTACCCGCTTGAAGAGAACCATAATTGATAGCAACTTCGATATTACCCCATGTTTTTCCTTGGTCTTTGCTACGTTTCAGGACAATATTAATATCGCCAAAATCGCCACTTCCGTTGACTCTTCCCTCGGCAAAAGCCAATAATTCGCCCGAAGGTAAACCGATTATGGCAGGTATTCTAAAAGATTTATGCCCCTCTTGTCCTGAGGTAAAAACAGGCACTTGTGCCCACAATTGACTTGTCAACAAGACACTTAGAATGATTACTAGTATTTTTTTCATAGTTATAGTTAAATATCTAACGCTGATATTCTATCCTCTTTTTTCTAAAAACTCATTCAAAATTTTATAACAATACCATTCTTGGCGAGGTAAATGAAAAGGCCCTTTAAACAAATTACCCTTGGCAGTTTGCGCAAGACTTCCATCACGATGCAAATACCCAAACCATTCACCATTAATAGGGTCATGAAAGTGCTGGTAGGCATAGTCATGTACCATTTGATGCCACTGTGCGTATTTTTCATTTCCTGTCATCAAGTACGCCAGTAAAGTGGCAATAATAGTTTCGTTATGTGGCCACCAAAACTTCATATCTTGCCAATATTCTTGTACAGGTTTGTCGTAAACATCTCTAAAATACAAAATACCACCATGTTCTTTATCCCAACCTCTTTCCCACATATAATCGAGCATTTTACAACCTAATTCAATCAGATGTGGGTCGTTGTTACGGTATTGAGCTTCGTGCAAAATAAACCAAGCGCCTTCAATCGCATGTCCAGGGTTGAGAGTACGCCCGTCGATATGGTCGATAATACTGCCATCGAGCGCCACACTTTCCATCACACAGCGAATATCGTCTTTGACAAAATACTGTTCTATTTGCTGAATCCAAGTTTCAATCCAAACATCACAGCGTTCATCACCAATGGTTTCACGAAGTTGCTGGGCGGTATTCATCATAATCATCGGCACACCTATACCTCGTGTTGGGCGCGTATTCGTAAACTTTGCTGGTAGTAAGGTTGGATTGGTAGCGTACTCCAAACATTTACCAAATAACTCACGAGCTTTTTGAGCCGCAGCCTCATCACCCGATGCTTTGGCATAAGCAGCGTGAGCAATTACAGCAAAAGTTTCAGAGAAATAGTAACGACGTTTTCTAATACCTTCGCCTTGCCGAGTTACATGAAAAAACATCTGTCCGTCGGTATCAAAGCAATGTTTGTTCAGAAAATCTATCCCGTTTTTGGCACCATTGAGCCACATTTCATTTTCGCCAAAAGTATTTACCAAAGTCGAAAGTGTCCAAGCGGCTCGTCCCTGAATCCAAACGGCTTTATCATCGTCGATGAGCGATCCATCTTGATCTCTCATGAGCAGATAACCGCCATATTCCCAATCTATACTTCGAGGAAACCAAAAGGGTATGGTATCTTCTAGTAATTGTTTTTGATAAAAATCTCTTAATGTTGTAAGTCGTTGGATGTTCATTTTGGATTGTATATTTTTTAGAAATTGAAAGAAAAGGGAGAGCCTTACCTTGATGAAGCATGTACACATCAGGTAATCAACCGCTCTTCCCTTTGTCCATAACTATCCAATTTTCACTTTGCTATTTTGGGTTTTATTAATGCTAGAAAAATCCCTAAAGCGATAAAAACTAAGCCTCCCAAACTCGCTAAATCATATCCTAGATTTCCTTGGTCGGTAGATTTTCCTAGAATATTGGTAATCAATGCTCCTGCGAATACCCCACACATATTCATAAGTCCGTAGGCAGTACCGCGTTGTTTTTCGGAAACGATTTGACAAAGAATAGGCATATTGTTGGCGTCGAACATGCCATATCCTAACCCAAAACAGATAGCAGCTCCTACCAAATGCCAAACTTCCGTACCAAAACCGAGTAAAAACAAGGCAGGAATCGTGAGTCCCAAACCAATAGCACTCACAAAAATTCGTCCTCGAATATGCGTTTGTATCCATCGATCAGATAAATATCCCCCCGCAAGAACGCCAACTAAAGAGGAAAAAGCCATAGTGATGGTAGACAGCGGACCAGCCTGAGCCATATCAATATTGAGACTTTGAGAAAATAGCGTAGGAAGCCAATTTTTGATACCCCAGCCTGACAAACTAGGAATCGTAAAATAAAGTAATAACAAGATAAAAGCGGTATTCCCAAACAAGCTTTTCAAATTATTAACTATCTGATTTTCTGACAATTCAACACTACTCTCTTCTACTTTTTTTCGATTTTCTTTTAATAAAACCATTAGTAAAAGGGCGTATCCCACACCGACAAAACCAAATAATTGAAAAGTTGCCTGCCATGAAAAAGATGCCGCAATCGTTGCTCCAAATCCACCAAGCGATTGACCTATATACAAGCCCGTCATGTGAATGCCAATGGCAATTGAACGGCTTTTGGAGTCATGGTAATCGGCGATAAGTGACAAAGCGGCAGGAATATACAACGATTCGCTAAAGCCCATCAATGCCCGAAGAGCCAATAATTGAGGAAAATTTTGAGCAAAACCCATCAATAATGTCACAGCAGACCATACAAACAAGCTACTGACAATAATCCATTTGCGATTAATACGGTCGGCAGCCAATCCTGAGATAGGACTCATAAGCCCATATATCCAAAGAAAAATGGCCATTAATTGCCCAAAATTTGTAGCAGTCTGAAGCTCAACAATCGATACCTGCATACTTGCTTTCATGGTCGAAAGCATCTGTCGGTCGAGATAGTTGAGCAATGCTACCACCCAAAGTAGCGCTACAACAAGCCATTTATAGTTTTTGGAATTCGATAACATTTTGATTATTGATTTTGGATTTCTGATTGCGGATATCAGCTTTGGTATTGTGTTTTATGAAAAACTGAACAAACGAATTAAGTATGAGTGCTGAGTTCTTTGCGTCAACTTTTGTTTACAAATATTTTATATTTTGAATGAGGTAACTGCAAGAGTTACCGCTACACCAATTTTATTCTAATGATAAAGCTCAACCTTCGTACAGTACTAATTTAAAAATTTGTCCTTGCCTAAAATAGGTTGCCCTGAGTTTTAGCCAAGTTAAATTAATCAAAATTGTAAAATAGTTTGATTTGGGTTTGTGTTTTTTGAATAATCACATGTCCAAATGGGTAAATTAGGTTTGTTTTCATTGTTTAGTTCTTTGATGTACTGTTCAAACGCAAAAGGTGTTAGTCCTTTCAGGGCTGCGTGTGGTCTTTGATGGTTGTATGTGTGAACTGCTTTTTTAAGCTCAGTGGCTAATTCGTCAAAATTTGTAATATTTTTATAAATCAGATACTGATTTTTAATCGTGCCATTCACTCTTTCAACGTGACTAGGCGTCCCCGCGCATTTTCATAGACCTCATTACACATACTGATGCTAATTTCAGCCTCATTCAAAAGGCTGACATAGGCTTCGCTGATGTATTGACTTCCTCTGTCTGAATGATGAATAAGCTCATGCTTGAACTTATTCTGTTTCCGAGTTTTCAATGCCATTTTTAAAGCAATGATGTTGTTTTCTGCTCTCATATTATCTGCAAGAGAATATCCAACGATAAAACGCGAGTAAACATCTAAGACAAAAACGATGTAGTAAAACCGATCATTTACTTTAAAATAGGTAATATCACTCGTCCAGAGTTGGTTAATGTCTGTGAGGACTTTATCAACCAAAAGGTTTTTATAACGACTGTAAGGACTTGAAAAAGTAGTCCTACAGAGGTTTCTATAGGCTTTTACCCTAAAGCCATAGTAGAGTCCGATGCTGATAAAGGCATCTCGTCCGATTCCTTCTGGTCGATAATAGTCATACATGGTTCTCAGACCCATAGCAGGGTGAATCTCCCTAATTTGGAGCATCAAGCCCACATAAAGACTTTCTTTTACCTTCCATTCTTCGATTCTGCGGAGCATTTGATAATGTCCTTGTTTGGAAATACCACAAAGCGCATATAAATGCTTCATTTGGTAAGAATGTTGGGTAATATTTTGGCGAAAGTACTCTAAAGTGTCGGTTTGAAACTTTTTTTTAGGTCGATGTCGAGTTCCTTTGAGGCAATCTCAATGAGCTTTGACTGATAGTCAATTTCCATTTGTTTTTGCCCAAGGATACGCTCAAGTTCAGCTACTTTTTTGAGTAGCTCCTGGGTTTTAGCCTCTTCGGAATCTTGTTGTACAATCATCTTAGTTCCTTTTTTGTAGTGGGGAGAATATTGGTAAATCCAGCGATAAACGCTTGTGCTACTTACATCCCACAATTTACAAAATTCGATGATACTAATCCTTTTGTTGAGAATGTCTTCGACTTTTTCTCGTTTGAACGACTCACTGAAAATACGACTTTGACGAATCTCGTATTTTGTACTTTTCCCAGTTTTAGATTTTGAAGTTGCCATCATTAGTTGATTTTTGAGGGCAACCTATTTTAGGCAAGGACAACTCACAACTCACAATTCATAACTCATCACTAACAAATACCTCTTCTAAAACCCTATTTGATTTCTCCTACTAATATTTCTACACTTCTTACTCCTGCTTTTATTTCGCCTGAAGGAATAATGACTTTGTTATCCCAAGTAATAGCCGTAGTGGTTACTGGCACAGAAAAAGGAATTTTGCCAAGCTTTTTCCATGTATTTTTCTGGGAATCAAACAGTAATATTTCTCGACTAAAACCTGGGTGATTGACCTGTAGATTATTTTTTTGAGCAATGAGTTTAGCCTTCTTCTCAGGGTCAGATTCTTGGGCGATTTGTGCCAACAAAATTTCTACCTGATGAAAAGTTTCGCCCTTATCTCCACCAAATAACATACATTGATTTTTGCCTACTACAACCCCAGTTCCTGCCGAAATAGCATAAGGCAAAGATTTTTTTGCAGTCCAAGCTTTTTTATGACTATCAAAAGAATAGCAAGAATCGTAAAAGTCGCTTATGCCATTGGCTTGCCTTTGGCGTCCGCCAACTATATATAATTGATGGTTGAGATTAAACAGTAAAGAATGTGAAAGACGCACAGGAAGCTCTGCAACGAGTTGCCAACCAAGTGATATATGTTTCAAATCCAATTTGAGTAACTGATTCGAAACACCCGTTGGGGTTTCGCCACCAGCCAAATAAATATCCGAATCATGAACAATGGTGGCTGCCGCATTACTAATTCCTTGTGGTAAATCAGGTAAAGATTCTATGGCTGGTTGTTCCTTTTGCGGATTCCATTTCAGAACAAAAACCTCTTTTCGATAACCTTCTTGGTCTTCGCCACCGATGCAAATCAGCCCTTGAGAAGACTGAACGGTGGTCGTATAAGCCATTTTTTGAGGCAGTCGAAAAGTTTGAGAATGCCAGAAAAGCGCCTTGTTAGTATCTTTGCGTAATACATAAATGTCATCGAAATACTTCTTTTTTCCACCCTCCCAAGGCAAAGCATCTTCAAAATTAGCTCCACCAGCTATCATCAACACATTTTGAGATACCCCAACGATTGGTCCAGCCAAACCCGCTTGTTTGGTATGTCCATTAGCTACTGGCAATGAATGTAATACCGACCACTGAATTTGAGGCGGTACATCACTCAACACATCGTTGGTATATCCCATACAAGAAATAATCGTAGACATAAGTAAATTTTTCATAGTTTAAGCATGCATTTTTGAACAAAATACAGAGAAATTCAATGCTTCGACATCCTTCTTGAAAAGTTCGAATTGAGAATCTGTCATATTTCTAACGGGTAATCTAAACGTTCCGCAATCCATATCAACCAATTTCATATAGGCTTTTCCAGTGGAGATTCCTCCATATTTGCCCAACAAACGAATCATTTCGATAGATTGCATTTGTAAGGCTCTGGCTTTAGGTAAATCATTTTTGTCAAAAGCCTCAATCAAATCATGGTACAAAGGTGCAGCATAATTGAAGGTGCTGCCTACGGCACCTTTTGCTCCTAAACTCAAAGCTGCCAGCATATTTTCATCGCGTCCCCAAAGCATATCATATTTCCTACTTTGAAATTCTAAACACGACTGATAATCCATGAAATCCTCATGCGTATATTTGATTCCTGCAAAATTGGGTACTTTTCCATCTATGGCTTTCAACAAATCATACATGGCAAAGTTTACCCCAGTCAACACAGGAATATGGTAATAGTAAAAAGGCATCTCGGGCACTACAGAAGCTACTTCTTGACAAACCTCTGCAAGCTTTTCTACAGAACTTGGTTTAAAATAAAAGGGCGAAGTAAACGAAATAGCATACAAGCCTAATTCTTGAGCATATAGCGCCAACTCTTTACAATCGGCAATACTTGTACCACCCAGAAAGAGCATTACTTTAAAATCAGGATCACCTAAAGTTGCGTTCGCCCAAGCTTGTGCAACCGCTCGTTTTTCGGTATGCGTCAACGAAACACCTTCGCCTGTTGAGCCACAAATAAAGGCACCTGTCACACCATTGGATTTGAGCAAATGGTAATATTCTTCAATCAATTTCAGATGCAAACTTCCATTTGAGTGCATAGGAGTAAAAGGAGCAGCAATAAGTCCTTGAAGATGAGCTATTTTCATATTAGTATTATTTATTTCTGGGACAATGAATTAAAGGCATAGAGGTACAGTTTCACACTAAAATCTTTTCACTTGTACCTCTATAATTGCCTTTTTTATAGTTTTCTTAATTCAAATTAAAAGCTTGGATACCCCGTTGTTTGTACCAGTGAACGGTTATTTGTCAATGAGTTACGATCGATTGGCCATAGCACTTTGTAAGCTTCGTTGCTTGATAAAGTCGTATTGGCAAAAACATAGCTATTACCAAATCTACGAAGGTCGTACCAACGTTTTCCTTCAAAAATGAACTCAAACAAACGTTCATCTAAGATAGCATTTTTAGGGTCTTTATCTCTGGCTTGATTCGGAAAGCCATATTTACTAGCCACATAATTAGCACCAAAAGCCCTAGCACGCACCTGATTGATTTCGGTAGAAGGATCTTGACCTAACAGTATTTTCGCTTCGGCAGTAAGCAATAACAAATCAGCAAAACGATAAATCGGATAATCGTTGGTATATACACGTGAGCCTGCATTTTGCTCGCCTTGGAATTTATTGGTAAAACATCCTACTAGCTCAAAACCTGTGCTACGCTTCTCAAAAGCTGGCTGAATCGAAGACAAACGACGAGTATCAGCTTCATCAAATTTTTTGAATGTGGCAATACGCACTGGGGCACGCAATAAGCCACTCCAGTTGTCAACATTAACATTGAACTGGCGAGAGCCATTCAAGTCATAAAAGTTTGAAATCAAGCCTGTTTGTGGAACAAAGCTACTTGATACAAAACCCATACTTGCTTCATTCAACACATATCGAATAGCAAAAATGATTTCGTTATTACCTTTATTATTTGAGGCAAAAACATTGCTAAAACTTGGTAACAGCGTAAGGTTTGGGATATTGGTTCTGATTTCGTTTAAAGCATTCAATGCTGTTGTAGCATCCGCTACGCCACCACCTCTTTGACTATTCCACAAAGACACTTCTGCTTTGAGCATCAATGAAGCGGCTTTTGACCAATAGCCTTTATTATTTCTGAAAGAATAGTCGCTGCCAAAACTAGCAATAGATTTATCAATATCTGATTTTATCAAATCCATCACTGCTGATTCTGGAGAAGCCTCCTTCGCCAAGTTGGCAATATCAATGGACAAAACTGGCTCAGTCTGAATCACTACGCTACCCCATGTGCGATACAAATGGAAGTAGTAATAGGCACGCATTCCGTAGGCTATACCCAAATAGTAATTCTTGTTGGTAGTACTTACGATATTGGTCGTATTTAACTTACTAATCAATAAATTTAACTGTACAATATTGGTATAAAATCCGCCAAAATTGCTCACGCCTGAATTGTCTAAATCGAGGGTATGTTGCCACATTCTTTCTAAGCCTTGTGTGGCCTCACCCGTGAAGGTACTGGCACTATTAGCTTCAGTACCAAATATATCAGAGCGCATTTCGCCCAAGGCTTGAATATTGGCATTATGACTTCTCAGTCTTGAATGAACTCCTGAAACAAAAGCATCGAACTGGTCGGCTGTTTTCCAATAATTAGCGTCACTGATGCTACTAATAGGTGCTAGGTCGAGGCTTGTATTACAAGCGGTCATTCCCAAACCTATCGCTATTCCCAAAAAGGTTATCTTAAATATTTTTTTCATAAATCGGTTTCTTTAATATTAAAATGACACTTGTACTCCCATCACAACAGTTCTTGGCGTTGGATACGTACCCGAATAGATTCCTCCTGAAGCTGGCTCTGGCGAAGGACCGCTAAACTTCGTGATATAGAAAAGATTATTGAAGTTGGCGTAAATGCGAGCTTGGGAGAATAGTTTATTCACTATGATGCTTTTCGATAAATCATAAGAAAGGGTAATTTCACGACAAGCTAAGTAATCTCCTTTTTCATAAAACCTTGAGTTGTTGCCATTCAAAACCGCTCCACCGTTATTGGCTCTTGTATAGTTTTTCTTTCCTGCTGGTGCTCCTACTTGGTCTGCATAATACACCTTTGGAATATCAGTATCGGTATTGGTTGGTGACCAAGCATTTTTCTGCAATTCGAGATAGTTGAAAGTACCCTGATAGTTACCCAGTGTACGAGCCACAAGATCATTATAAATCGTATGTCCTAATGCAAAATCAAATCTGGTAAAGAGCGAAAAGCGTTTGTAAGACAAGGTTGAAGTAAAACCTCCTATGACATTAGGGTTGACATTTCCCAAATACACTTGGTCGCGAGAGTCGATGATATTGTTGTTATCTACATCGAGCCAATTGACATCTCCTGGGGCAATTTTATTAGTCATCGTTGTCGATGGACCGCCAATTCCTGCGATATTATCTACTCTATTACCCGCAATACGAGCTACTTCTTCATCATTTTTGAAAATCGACACTTGTTTGTAGCCATAAATAGCTCCCAATGGCTGACCTTCTTGCAAACCTCCTACCCACACGACTTTTCCTTGTGCAGGGTCATACACTTGCAATCCGCCTTGGCGATTATTTTCATTGCCGTTGAATGGAAGTTGTAAAATTTTGTTGGCAACAAAAGAAACATTACCCCCAACATTCCAAACTAATCCGTTTGGTTTTTGTAGAATTGTTGCATTCAAAGTCAATTCTAACCCCGTGTTTTGGAACGTTCCCAAATTGGTACGTACTGAGCTGTATCCTGTATAACTTGGTAGGGTCAAGTTGGTCAACAAATCGCTGGTACGACGGTCATAATAATCCACCATCAAGCTGATACGATTTTTGAGTAAACCAACGTCTACACCAACATCCATGGTAGTACTTTTCTCCCAGCGCAAGCCTGTGTTAATAATACTTGTGCTCAAAAAGCCCAAATTGGTATTGTAATTTCCTTGCGAACCATAAACCCCTTGTACTTCATAGTTCCCAATACCTGCTACGTTACCGTTTACCCCATAACTAAATCTTGGTTTTACCGAACTCACGTAATCACTCAAAGTACTATTTTTAAAAAACTCCTCTTTGTGTAAATTCCAACCTGCCGACATTCCTGGAAAAATACCAAATCGATTATCCGAAGCCAAACTTGAAATACCATCTCTTCTTACGACAAAATTCAACAAATAGCGCTCATCAAAATCATAGTTTAAACGACCAAATTGTGAGAAAATACGATATTCATCTTTGTAAGAATAATTACTTCCAGCAGCAAAAGTGGTCGACGCATTGGCAGTCTCAATATCATCAGTTGGAGCATTTTGACCTAGAACTTGCATTTCAAAGGTTTTTTGTTTGAAATATTCCGTACCAATCATGGCAGTCAAATGATGCTTATCACCCAGATTTTTCTGGTAATTCAAAATCGCATTGTATTGTTGCTGAAACGAACGAGAGAATAGCGATGACGCATTTCTAGTAGTATTGCTATACGACACTGGATTAGTGTACAAGTTTGTATAGTTTTGAGTAGCTAAACTAAATGAGTTATTCAGCGACTCAAACAAATACGCATTACCTGAGACTTTCAAATATAAATCTTTGGTAATATCATACTTCGCCGAAGCATTGACTGTAATACGATTTACCTCATTTTCACGCTTTGTTTTTTGTAACCAGTACAGCGGGTTTCCATCCGTAACACTATTCCCAGGATTTGGCTGAGTTTTCAAAGAATCTAACCAAGGATTCATCGTTGGCCAAATGGCTAAACTTCTGTACAAGGTATTCGCTTCAGAACCAAGCGTTCCGATTTGAGAGGAAGTTGAAAATGTTGCTCCCGTCGAAATTTCTAAATTAGGTTTTACTTTGTAAGAACCATTCAAATTCCCTGTGTAGCGCTTGTAGTCAGAACCAACAATTACGCCTTGTTCATTGTAATAATCAAAACTAGCAAAGTACTTTCCTTTATCATTGCCACCCTCTACGCTCACGTAATGATCTTGGGTATAGGTATTTCTAAAAACCAAATTCTCAATTTCGCCTCCATGATCTTTGTATAAAATCGAACCGCCATAAGGGTCGTCCATCGATTGCCAACCTTTCGCTAGCAAACCAGCATTGGCAGGCGTATTGGCACGAATATCAAATAATCCTAAGTTGGCGGCGTCCGTCAATAGACCATACCCACGAGTGGCATTAACTTGAGCTAATGTTCTACCTGAGTTCAAATTTCCCAAGCGATTGTAATAGATATAATCACGAGCATTCATGTACTTATATCCTTCTCGATTTTGGTTGTAACCCAAGGTAAATTTGTAATTCACTCTTGCCACACCTGCTTTTCCTTGTTTGGTCGTAATTAAAATAACCCCATTGTTGGCCCTTGCTCCATATATGGCTGTTGAGGCTGCATCTTTCAAAAGTTCCATCGATTCAATATCGTCTGGAGCAATGTCATTGAGTGCTCTAATGACACCATCAACTACAACTAATGGCGCTCCAGGGCTATTGATTGAAGCTCCCCCACGAAGCAAAATAGTAGGTGCAGCTCCTGGCGTTCCTGAACGGTTGATGACTTGCAAACCTGCCAAAGATCCTTGTAAGGCTGTCCCAAGGTTAGCCCTTGGAGCATTCGCCAATATGTCTTTTTCAAGCTTTCCAATCGAACTCGTAATATTTCGTCTCGATTGTGTGCCATAACCTACCACCACTACTTCTCCCAAAGAAGTAACATCTGAACGCAACTGAATGCTCAGATTTGTTGCAGTTCCTATTTTGATTTCTTCCTTGATATATCCCACATAGCTTATCACCAAAATATCTCCTTCTGAAGCCACCAACGCAAACTCTCCTTTTTCGTTAGTGCTGGCTCCTTGTGTTTTCCCTTTCAAGAGAATTGAAACACCGGGCAGCGCTTCGCCACTTTCTAAGGCGGTAATTTTTCCGCTCACTTTTTTGCTTTGCCCCCATGAAACAAATGTCCACAAAATGCAAATCATGAGTAAACCCACTCTCTGATAAATGTTTTTCATAATATAGTTTAGTTAATGTATTATGTATTACATAACAAAGGTATGGACTAGCGAATCATTTATGCAAGTTTTTAGTAAAATTTTTATAAATTATTTTAATTTAGTAGTAAATACTTACTTTATTGAGGTATTACTACTTACTTTCATGTATTTAATTCAATAACATGTAATACTTATAAGTACAACTATGAGGATTTATTTATACAACATAGTTGATTTATCAAAAAATGTATACCTCATGTTAGACAAAATAATAAAATGGCTATTAAATGCCTTTCAGGTCTAAATTTCATGGTTTTTGCTTTTCAAATTCGATAAATTATACTACTTTTATAAAAATAAGTAATACATATTATGACAAATGAAGACTTTAGCGATAGCTTTATCGCAGTAGATAATAGTTCGTTGGTAGATAAAGTTGAGGCCAATTTGGTGGAGTTGCTCCAAAGCAGAAAACTTAAAGTTGGTGATGTAATTCCAAAAGAAGTGGAATTAGTCGAACTCTTGGGCGTGAGTAGAACCGTAATTCGTGAAGCGATTACTCGACTGCGTACTATGGGAATTATCGAATCCAAAAAGAAAAAAGGTTCAGTAATTACAAGCCCAGACATTGTAGGCATCATGAGCAAAAGCATGAATCCTTACATTCTGGATGAGGATACTTTGCGTGAAATTTTTGAGTTGCGTCTGGTTTTGGAAATCGGTATGGCTGATTTGATTTTTCAAAAAATCACGCAAAAGGATATCGATGAGTTGAAGGAAATTGTCAAAAACGAACCTACTTCTAGCGAATCGCATTTGTTCAACATTGAACACGAAATAAATTTTCATGGGAAGCTCTATGAAATTACTGGCAACAAAACGCTCAAAAGTTTCCAGAAAATGTTACTCCCGATTTTTGATTATGTCCACAATAGCGGCCTGCTAAAAAAAGATTTGCCTCATCGGAAGTTTGTCTCTCACAAAGGTCTCGTAGATATTTTGGAGAATGGCTCGCCAGAACTTTTCCGCAATGGCATGAGAAACCACCTAGAAAATCATTTTGCGAGACTTTTTGCTGAATAGACAACAATTTCCTTACTCTCATATTTTGAGAGCTTAAAATCAAAATATGAGAGCTTTTTTAGAATTACAGTAATACCTCAAATTTTCACATGACTTCTTTTTTGTTTTTCTTCTTTCACCGAGAAAAGAAAAACGACTTTTATGGGGCACCGCAATAGACAATCATTTCTAAATCACTGAATGAAAAAATCCTTATTTTTAAACTTTTAAAAAAATAAAAAAAATCAACGCTGTTTGTCAAATACTTTCATTTCTTTCCTTTTCTTTCTATTCTTTCAGGCTTCGTAACTATTTGATTTTCAATAATTTAAGTATGATAAAAACGACTTTTATGGGTTATAAAACGACTTTTATGGGATGTAAAACGACTTTTATGGGTCATAAAACGACTTTTATGGGATATTAAAACGACTTTTATGGGTCAATAACGACTTTTATAGGGAATTATCCACATTTTGCAAAAACGACTGTGGATAAAATGTGTCGTTTTTACTTTTTTTTGTGACCTAGAGCTACTAATTTCGTAAAAACGACTAAACAAATACTTAGTCGTTCTACCATCTAAATCGTTGCCCAAATCGTCCATGAGTAAAGAGCATAGAGAAAAAGCCATTGAAGTTATTTCAAGAGATCCCAACAGATTAGTCAAGACCAATCCCATTATCAATGCTAAGTTTGACATTACTGCAGTACAGATGAAAGTTTTTCTGAAAGTCATTGCATCTGTCGATCAGAGCAATGATGATTTGCCTGACGTGCAGATTTCTCTGAAAGAATTTCAAAACTTTGTGGGTGGCAAAACCAAAAACTTATTAAAATACTTACAAGAAGAATTGACCAAACTTCGTAAAAAAGATATTTACTACGAAGATGATAAAATCAAATTAGAAGCAAACTTCTTTAGTTCAATCGTTTACGATAAAGTTCAGGCAAAATTCATTTTTGAGTTTTCTAATAAGCTCAAGCCCTTCCTTTTACAGATTAAAGAAAATTTTACGGTATTAGATATACGTAACCTGCTTTTTTTAGATAGTATCTACGCTATTCGATTTTATGAATTCTGTAAACAGTATGAAAGATTTGGCTCGTTTGAGTTAGATGTTGAAGACTTGAAAGATCGTTTAGGGCTTTCGACCAGATACAAAAACTATTTTGATTTCAAGCTCAAAGTCTTGCAACAAGCCAGAACAGAATTGGAAAGTAGTTCGGATTTATATTTTGATTTTGAAGAAATTAAATCAGGGAAAAAAGTTATTCGTTTGCGTTTTATCATCATTGAAAATCGCCAAAAGACAAAAGTGGATGAAAGTTTGCAACTTCAAATTGTGGAGATACATACACTCGTGAAAGAGTATGTCACAGAAGCAGTGGTGAATACCTGGTTTAAGAAATACCCTTACGCCCAAATTTTGGCAGGAGTAGAATATACGCTTAAAGAAATAAAACAAGGAAAAGTACAAGATCCAGCTCGTTACTTACAAAAGATGGTAAGTGCCGAAGACATTGTCAAACAGCAAGAAACGAAAGAGCTAAAGATTAGAGCTCACCAAGAACAACTGATTATTACAGAGAATATCAAAGTTCAAGAAAAGTCGATTACTTATCAAAAAGATTCATTACTCAAGGCCTATTACGATGACTGTTTGGAATATGCGATTCATTTATTGAGGTTTGATCCTACTGTGGGAGTTGCGATTTATAATGAGCTTAAAAATAAAATAGAAAATGGACCCAAAACAGTTACCGACGAGCTAGTTTGGGAATATATATTAGCCTCAAATGAAAGTTCTATTCCTATGAAATTTTATGGAGCGATTCAGAATCAGCAGTTTATGGTAACGAGTTTTGTTGTAACTTGGTGTAAAAGTCATTTTATTTCAGATTTTCAAAAAATTAAGGATCCTTATCTTCCCAAAGCAAAAGAATTTGGCTTAGTTTTATAAGATATAAAAAATGATATTTATTGTGTAGATAAAATACAAATATTATATTTACACAATAAATGCTTTTTTATGCTTACTACAGACTTACTAATTCGTTTTCTTAATAGAAATCCAGCCCTTACCATTACGGGTATTGAAAAAGAAGCTGGCATGGCGATTCGCTCGCTCACTCAAATTATCTCTCTTAAGCGCGAACTTACCGATAAGCAACGTAGCAAATTGTTGCCTGTTCTGATGAAATATGGTTATAATGAAGCTTTCAATCTTAAAGCTACAGTTATTGCCATTGCCAATAATAAAGGTGGTGTTGGAAAAACAACCACAACTGCTTACTTGGGTGAAGCCTTATCGAATCGTGGTTTGAAGGTATTGTTGATTGACCTTGACTCTCAAGGTAACTTAAGTCAGATATTCAATGTGACTACCGAGAATGGACAAGTGTTTAATTCCTTGGTCAACTATACCATTCCATTGCATATCGAAGAAGTTACGGAACACTTACATATTGCTCCCTCTGACTTAGAACTTCAAAAAGCTGAACAAACGCTACTTTCAGCTCCAGCTAGCCAACAACGTTTGCAAAGAGCTTTAGTTCCATTTCTGGATGTGTATGATTTTATCTTAATAGACTGTCCTCCTTCCCTATCGGTTTTGACACTCAATGCATTAAATGCAGCCAACTCGTGCATTGTGGCTATGCAACCAGAAATGAATGCGGTAAATGGTCTTAACTCACTTTTTGGGGTAATTTATGAGACACAAATTTTCTCAAATCCAACTTTACATATCGAAGGTATTTTGTTTACGATAGTTGAAAAAAATACTGTGCATACCAGTATGAAAGAAGCAGTTAGAGAAAACTATCAAAGCGTCAATATTTTTGATACTGAAATCAAAAAAGGCATTGAAATTAAAAAAGCACAAGCTTTGAAAGCACCAATTTTTGATTTTGATAAAAACTCTGCCGCTGCCAAATCGTATGATGAGTTGGCGCTAGAACTTCTCAATAATATTAACTCAAAACGTAATTCGAAATAGATGGCTAAGAAGATAGATTTTAAGGCTCAAATGAAATCGAACGTTACTAAGACTGTAACTTCTGGTTTGATTTCGAATGAGAATATAAAGCAGCGAATCACGATTTTGGACGAACTCAAAGACTTGATTCAACCCTTACAAACAGAAGAATTAGAAGGACTTGAAGCTAATATTTTGGCAAATGGTTGTAAGGACTCTTTAGTGATTTGGCAAACTACCGAGCAGAAAGTCAATCCCAATTCGGAGACTGACCAAGAGTTATTTGTATTGGTAGATGGTCACAATAGATACTTGATTTGTCAGAAACATAATCTGCCTTTCAATATTGTGCTGATGTTTTTTGAGACCATCCTTGAAGCTCGCAATTATATGCTTGACCTTCAAATGGGGCGTCGCAATTTGAGCCCGACACAGATGGCCTATTACCGTGGATTGAGATACAATGCTGAAAAATTGACAAGCAAGGAATCTAATTTTTCAACAGAGGGAATGGAATTAAAAACCTCTGAAAAAATAGCGCAGCAGTTTAAGGTTGATGAAAAAACTATTCGTAGAGATGGTGACTTTGCCAGCGGTCTTGAAAAATTGGATATTGATCTTCGTAAACAAGTTCTCTCAGGAGAAGTAAAGGTACCCAAAAAAGTTATTCAACAATTGAGCAAAGCTGTTGTGGAACAACCTATTTCGAGTATTGCAGCCCTGGATTCGGTAGTGTCACAGCCAGCTTCTTTGTCTACTTCTTCGTCAGAAGCTACTCCTGATAAAGTGTTCAAGGATATTAACGCTATGCTAAAGACGGTTCAAGCATCCAAATCAAAAACTCATTTTGACCAGCTCAAGCAATTGGTAAATTCACTCGAAGGCTTCATGATTGATTAAATAATAAAGTCCTTTTTTCAAGAATAGCCCAAGTGGACATTTTGTCCGCTTGGGCTATTATTTTAATAGTTTGAGTTTTACAATATTTTTATATGAATAAAATTGTATTTTTTATAGTTTTAAAAGATAATGTCAATAGCTCATTTATTGTTAAAGACCCCATAAAAGTCGTTATTAAAATGACTCAAACTGGTCTTTTTCCCAAGAGGACATTATGTCCGCTTGAGAAAAAGACTAAAATCATAACACGAAAATTTTGAGGTTAAATCTGTGCATGGTGTAAAATTCTCAATAAAGAATACCTAGCGGACATTTTGTCCTCTTGGAGTATTTTTAGTAAGTGTTTTCAAAAACTCCATTTTTAAAATACCCATAAAAGTCGTTTTTAATTGAAGGTTTGGAGTAAGCTTTTACGCAAGCGGACATTTTGTCCTTTTGGTCAATATGAAGTGTATAGGCGTTTTTGGAAAGTAAAAATCCCTATAAAAGTCGTTTTTCAGTTTAGTGAAATGTCTGTTTTTGAGTACAACATCAACTTATTTAATAGATTGATGATACTGAAAATAACGATAAAATCACAATATAATGTGTGTTTTATTTAATGAATAAGCATTTGAAATAGAAATTACGTATAAATCATATTATAATGTGATTTTGTGCTTGAATTTCTGCTGAAAAAAGATATTTTTACATAAAAATCACAATATAATGTTAGTTCAGGATTTAGGAAATATCATCAAGACACGACGAAAGGAGTTGAAAATTACTCAGCCACATTTGGCTGAATTGGCAGGTATAAGTACAAACACTCTGTATAAACTCGAACGAGGACAGGGAAATCCTTCTTTAGAGGTTCTCAATAAATTGGCAGAAGTACTTGGTTTGGTTTTATCCATGGACATTAAAAAAAATGCGTAAATAATGAGAAAAGTAGCGGTCTATCGAAATGGTATTTTTGCAGGAATCCTCATAGAAGAAAATCGAAAGCAGTTTGTTTTCAAATACGATAAAAATTATTTCGATGACTCCCAAATGCCAGCTATAAGTCTGACGCTTCCTAAGAGCCAGCAAGAATACACTAGTGAGGTACTGTTCCCTTTCTTTTTTAATATGCTCAGTGAAGGGGTAAATCGTAAACTACAAAGCACACAATTACGCATAGATGAAGACGATAGTTTTGGTCTATTGATGGCGACAGCCCAAAGCGATACCATCGGAGCCGTAACGGTAAAACCCTTGATAGAAAAATGAATCTACATGAATTAACTTATTGCCCTGGAACATTAGCAGAAGGATTTAACACTTACAGTCCGAGTTGCTTAAGAAATATGTTTAATGGCAAAAAAGTAAACCATATTTTGCCTTATGAACAAGCACAGCAAAATGAGGAAGTCGCCGAGTTATTTATAGAAAATCGTAAACGTATTTCTATTTCGGGTGTACAAGAAAAATTGAGTTTGGTACTCGAAAAAAATCAACTTCGCTTAACACATCAAGGAGAACAAGGTACTTATATTTTGAAACCTATTCCTAGAGATTTAAAGAAAGTTGATCAAGTGCCCGCAAATGAGCATTTGACCATGCAAATTGCTAAACAAGTATACGGACTCAATACCGCTGAAAATGCCTTGATATTTTTTAAAGATGGCTCGCCAGCCTATATCACCAAAAGATTTGATGTAAAGAAAGATGGAGGAAAATGGGGTAAGGAGGATTTTGCAACCTTGGCTGGAAAAACAAAAGATAATGCGGGTGCTAATTTCAAATATGAATATAGCTATGAAGAAATTGGCGCACTCATAAAACAGTACGTACCAGCGTGGCGCGTTGAGATTGAAAAGTATTTTGTGTTGGTGGTATTCAATTATTTGTTTAGTAACGGCGATGCCCATCTGAAAAACTTTTCCTTGCTTGAATCTTCTGGAGGAGATTATCTGTTGAGTCCCGCTTATGATTTAATCAATACAAGACTTCATGTCGATGATACTGATTTTGCCTTGGATAGAGGGCTATTCATAGATGATTTTCAAAGCGTAGAATTCAAAAAATCAGGGCACCCAGCAAAAGCAGATTTTGTGGAATTAGGTAAAAGAATAGGCGTATTGGAAAGCAGAATAGAAAAAATACTTACGCCATTGTTAGAGAAACAACCATTAGTTGAAACCCTAATCAATCATTCTTTTTTGAATGAAAATAATAAACGAGGCTATTGGCAAATGTATAATACTCGAAGGAATAGTCTGAACAAATAAAAAGCTTGAATTGAGTGATTATTGAATGAGTGATTTAGTGATTATTTTTTTAAAATAATTTTCTCACTTGTAAAAGCTTAATAAAGCTGTGTCATCAAGTATTGTATTATTTTAAAATTGGAATGTAATCCTAATTTTAAGATAATCACTCATTCACTCAATCTCAATTCACTCAATTAAGAATGGCTCATGGCTAATTTAAGCGATATTCTAATGGTGTGACACCTAGTTTCTGTTTAAAAAATCTAGTAAAATGTTGGGGATATTTAAAGCCCAATTCATACGAAATCTCACTTAGCGATTTGGTGGTATCTAACACTCGTTCCTTTGCGAAATCCAATAATTTTAATTGGATATACTCTAGTGCCGTTTTCCCTGTCTCCTTCTTGATTAAATCTCCAAAATAATTAGCGGATAAATGCAGACAATCTGCAAAATATGCTACCGATGGAAGCCCTTTCGTCGCCAAATCTTTCCCATATACATAATCGGTCAATAGTTGGTCAAATTGCAAAAGGATACCTTGATGAACTTCCTCTCGAGTGATAAACTGTCGGTCATAAAATCTTGAAAAATATTTCAATAATAGTTCAAGATTAGCAATAATGAGTTTTTTGCTATGTCTATCAATATTTTGATTGATTTCAGAAGATATATTTTCGATACAATTCATGATAGTTTCCTTTTCTCGTTCAGATACGTGTAATGCTTCGTTTGACTGATACGAAAAATAATTAAACTCATGAATTTGTCGCCCCAAAGATGTTCCCTTAATTAAGTCTGGATGAAAAACCAATGCAGTGCCAAAGGGCTGATGCATTTCTCCTTCTGGCTCAGTTGAAATGATTTGTTCTGGAGCAAAAAATACAATAGTCCCTTCATCATAATCATAGTAAGTATTGCCGTAACGCAAGTCACCACATTTGGATTCCTTAATAATGATAGCATAAATTCCCATTTTGAATTTGCTACGAGGTAAGGGATTCGATTTCCCCAAATCGACTAAACTAATCAGAGGATGCAACGCCGAGTTGTTGAATGTCTGACTATACTGCTTGACGGTATCATAAATAACCATGGTCTTTTCCATTTTGTTGATACTTCTAAATTATGGAAGAAAAATATTCGTGTGGCATAGACTAGTAAAAGTGGTAAGTTAAACCGTAAAATTTATAAAAAAACTAGACTTTCAAAAGTATAATTTTGAAACTGATTTACATTATCCAAAAACACAATATAAATGAACTTGATGAAATTATGTACCCTGATGGCATTTGCCCTCATGGGTAGGCTCGTTTATGGGCAACAAGACAGTACCAAAACGATTAATACCTTTAGCGGTTTTGTGGGAGTGACCAATAATGGCTTTTCAATTATTCCTACTTTCTCTTTAAATCGACCGGCCGTAGTAACCTATTTCGCATGGCGTAAAAACCGATTTAGTTTCAATCCTGACATAAGATTAGTGTCGGATGCCAGCAAAGGAGGAATGATTTTTTGGTTGCGACACCAATTAGTCGAACAAAAAAAGTTTAGCTTACGCGTAAGTGCACATCCAGCTTTTACGCTTGTCAAAAGAATTGTTTCAGATAACACTGCGTCGCAAGAAATTACGGAAATGTTGAGATTTTTGGCCTATGAAATTGCACTCAATTACCAAATTACACCCAATTGGAGCGTGAGTGCTGTTTACTTGCAAGGAAATGCCTTACAATTGCACGGACCACAAGAAACCAAAGTGTTGTTTCTGAATACCAGTATTTATGATTTCGTTGGTCCACACCTATCTCTGGGTGTATAAGTCCTGTTATGATAGAGTAAAAAAACAAAATACCCTTCTTGGGCTGAGTGTAGCGCAGCGGAACGAAGCCCAAGAAGGAGTAAATACATAATCAAAACAATCAGATTATGTATATTTTTAATCTGTACTAAAAATGGGAAGCCGACAGTAAACTATAATCTTATCTTTTTTCATCGTTTAATTTTCCTTATTCTCGTTCATCAAAAAAAATCTATGGAATAACCTTTGTATATTAATATTTTAATATACATTTGAACTATATATAGTTTGAAACTCTATTGTTGCCTAATTCTTTCCATCCCAATGAAATTAACCAATTCGGATTAATTTTATTAGAGCACAATTTCATACAATTAACATTTTCCATTAATCACACTGGTAGAAAAGTTAATGTATTCACAGAAGGATGATAGCTGTAGTCATATCCAACAAAAAACATGTGTCAAAAGTAAGCTTTAGGGTGTTCTACGATAGCATACAGAGTATCTATGCTTATTCAGGACTCTTTTGATTCTTTTAGTTTGTGAGTAACTATTATTAATCCTTAATTAAGAATTTTAGCTATAAGAAATCAAGAAATAGATTTTATCAGAAAAATTATAAATGCCTATTCTTATAACTGTTAGAAGAGGTATCAGTAATATATGTTCATGCATCATATAGATCAAGATATATCAAAAGTTGATTTGGTATAGGTTGTCATCTCCACCTATTAAAGAGAGAAAAACTACAGAACCTTAATAACGTGAAAAAAATCATTCTTCCTATGCTAGTATTTGTACTAGCGCTTTTAACTCAATGTACTAAAGATATTCCCCTCAACGATTCGATGATTAACTCCTCAGGGAATCGAACCTCAATTCCTTCAGTTGACTCCACTATGTTTAACAACGAATTAGATGGAAAATTTCTTTATACACATTTGAAATATTATATGGGATCTGTTGATTTAACTTCTTATCTTCCAAAAGAGCATCAGGAGCTATTTAAAAAAGAACTTGAATCTCGGAAAGAAAGATATAAGCAAAATCACACGATGAAATTATTGATGATCTTGTTGGTCAAAAATATTACACTGAGAAATCTGGTTCCTTAATCAAGAAGCATATTAAAGACCTATCCTCTTATTTAACAACAAGCCCTTCTGATTTGAATAGCATAAATAAATGGGGAATTGATAAAGAAAATAATATCAGAAATGATAATTCTCTGACATTTGAGGAAAAAAAACAAATTTTAAGCCATCAGGCACTTGTAAGATATGCTTTAAATTGGAAATTAGAACAAATCCCAAATATAAAAGGAGCAAGATTATTTCAAAGCCAAGATTTTTGGTCTGACTTAGCTTGTTGGGTAGGTGCAATAAGTGGGTGGTCTGGAACAGGTGCGGGAGTCGCTACCTCAATTGCATGGGCAACGGGGTCCACTTTAGCATCCGCTGCAAACTATTCAGTTGTTGGAGCCGCTATTGGAGTTGCATTTGGCATTATAAACGGTATTGTTACATGCACTGGAAGTACAAATAAGAATGTGTGTCAAGATCCTATTTCAGTTGCATTTCCCTATACTTGATACAATTATGGTGATGCTTTACTTTGTGAAGCTGTTGGGTATGGAAATACATCGCCTTCACAATTCACATTTAGCTTCAGTTATAATAACAATCTTAATAACGCACTGTACTCAAATTTTACAAGCAATGACTATCTCTATCTTCCAGGAAACTATGTTACCAGTAATAGTGTAACTTCTGTAGCAGTTAAATGTCAAACAAGCTGTAGCAATGGAAATCCTCTATGGTTCGGTTGGTTTAATCTATCAGATTTGGGCAAACCGTATTTCACATTTTCTGGAAATTCTAATTTTAATGTTTCAGATATTCCTGACCCTTATTCATCAACTGTTATGAGTTATCTAATACAGGGTCCAGTGAATAGTACAAACGCCAATATTCAATGGGAAATAATTCCATCTGGTTATCCTAATTACTCCACCACCGGGACGATTATGTGGGGAGTAAACTCAACTCAAGTTGGGATTAAGTGGGATAGACATGCAGGATATGCTAACTTGAAATGTACTGCCACCGTTAATTGTGCTACTATCGTAAACTATTACACTATTCATATAAATTAAAGCCATGGAAAACTTATCAAATTATTTTCAATTTATTAGTAGCGTAAAATGCTATAAAGCTAAATTAATATCCCTATTTATATTTCTAGCTACTGGAGGAGTGAGCTGTAGTAATCAATTATTTCCTGATTCTTTTATTCCATTAAGTTCGGGGGGATATTACCAAGCTACTTCAGCAGATTCTGTACAGTTATATATTACACAGCTACCAGCAAGACCTTATCATGAAATAGGAATCATATATGTTAGAACAAGAAGTAATAATGATTCAGATGCAGCAAATAAAAATTTGATTATCTTAAAAAAATTGGCAGCAAATTATGGAGCCAACGCTGTCATTAGACTTGACGTTACAGATTTTAATATCAAAGGAGTTGCAGTGAGCTGGAAATAACTAATAGCACTCGAGCTATTAGTTTGAAAGATGAGCGCATCTTGAATGATATCAGTATTTAAAAATTAGTATATTACAAATAAAACAACCCCAAAATATGTCAATAATGGCAATTTTAGGGGTTGTTTTGTCTTATGTGCCTGTTAACAAAATATAATGTTTAAACTAAAATCGCCAATTTTCAAAGGCTTACAGAAAAGCCCTTGAAATGATAGGGACACTACTTAATTTTTCGAACATGAAACGAGTAAATACCTGAGGTGTTAAAGCTACCAACTAACACATACTAAAGACAGGTTTAGTTTACAACTTGTAAAAACATCTACGTTTCAGTGTGAAAAAAACAGCATATTAGCCCTAGCTATTGCCCTTCCTGAAGGGATATTTATGCCTCTCTCAAAAGCGTATCTGTAGTCATTAATAACTCAATTTTAAGCGCTTCTGTCAGCTTCCCATTTTTAGTACAGATATAAATATACATAATCTGTCTGCTTCGACTATGTTTTTAACCCATCTTGGGCTGAGACAGGTTCCACCACAGTCAGCCCAAGATGGGTGTTTTGTTTTTTACTCTATCATAACAGGACTCATACTACCCAGAGATATGTGTGGACGAACGAAATCATAAAACGCTCTTTAAGAGGTACAAAATAACATTGTATAAAAATACCTACAGTAAATGCTATTAGTTGTATAGAATACTTGTACCAATAAACATAGTTTCTGAAATTTGAAACTATTGATTTTTGAACATTTTACCCTTTCTCAAATTACTAGGATAGATTTGGAAATAATATTTCTTAAATTATGGCTTACATAGGTACTATTTAGGGATTGATTATTTTTTGTATGGCCACCAATAAACACGCAACTATTCGATATCATGCACTTGATAAATGCTTTTCAAATTTCAATCGCAGATACTTTATTGAAGACTTAATTGAGGCTTGTAATAATGAGCTTGTAGAATTCTGTGGAATTTCGGATGGTATAAAACGAAGACAGATTTTCGATGATATTAGGTTTATGGAAAGTGAACAAGGTTGGGATATACCTCTGGAAAGACATAAAGACGGTAAACGTGTATTTTATCGATACTCTGACAAAAACTTCTCGATAAAGAAGCAGGCTATCAACGAGTCTGAGTTAGGAAAACTGAAGGAAACGTTATCTATTTTATCACGATTCAAAGGAATGCCTCAGTTTGAATGGATTGAAGAAATATTAGTGAGATTGGAATCAACATTTACGAATTTGAATATTAGTAGCGCATCCTCTATTGTTGGGTTCGAACAAAACCAGTATTTAAAAGGACTGGAATTCTTTGGGGATCTATTTAATGCAATCTTGTATAAAAAAACACTGACAATACATTATCAGAACTTCAAAAAAGTTGAGGCTATGGTAATGGAAATACACCCATACTATCTTAAACAATATAGTAATCGGTGGTTCTTAATAGGGTTCAATCCACAATATCAAAAACCTTCTCATCTGGCTCTAGACAGAATTCTACATTTTATGGAAAGCAATAATCCATACATAGCTAATGAAACTATAGACTTTGAGGAATATTTTGAGGATGCAATTGGTGTGACAGTTGATGGGATAGAGGTAGAGAAAATTGTTTTAAAAATAGATATACAAACATGGCCATATATTGAGACAAAACCATTTCATGGATCCCAAAAAGTATTGGAACGACACGAGGACTATATTATCATTGAGCTTCAACTTAAAGTGAATTTCGAATTAGAGACCCTCATATTATCTCGAGGAGAGGTTATAGAAGTGTTATCTCCTGAGCATTTAAGAAGTAAAATTAAGAATCGATTGGATAAGCTCTTTCAGAAATATAATTAACCTGTGCAGGTGTAGCGCATAGATTAGAAATAATTTTGTATTATCACAGCCCAATTTATAATAGAGACATAACACAAAACTATATACCAAAGGCCATTTTGACATTGCAAGGAATGAAGTAAATGAGAGTGAATCTTATTTGTACTGTTCTTGCTAATTCTTCATGAAGAAAGGCTGTTAAAAGGTGTAAGTATAATAAAGGGGCACAATGTATTATTCGAAATATGTGATAACATTTTGGCATAAAGTTTTCATAACACAGGATTTTAGCTATGCGTTTGGAGTTTATTTGAGCCATAAGAGTTATATTCAATTAAAATAACTGAGGTAATATCAAATAATAAACCTCAAACACGGGTAGATTACCCTAAATTTGCAAAAAAATTCATTTAAAAATTACCTCATGATTACTGGAGAATTAAAGTCACAAATTGATAAAGTATGGGAAGCGTTCTGGACAGGCGGATTATCAAACCCTCTCACAGTTATTGAACAAATGACTTATTTGCTTTTTGTTCGTAGGCTCGACGAGCTCCAGACTCAAAAAGAACAAAAAGCTAACTTGCTTAGAACGGCTATCGAAGAGCCTATTTATACCGAAGATGAGTACGAATTGCGTTGGAGTCGTTTCAAAAATATTGATCCTGAAGAGATGCACAAACTTTTCACTAAAGAAAAGGGTGTTTTTGACTTTCTTCGTAATGTAGGGAATCGTAGTGCTGCTTTCAGTAAGTTTATGAAAGGTGCTACGTTTATGATTCCTACGGCTCGCTTGCTGGCGCAGGTGGTCGAAATGCTTTCGAATATTGATATGAGTGACCGTGATACAAAAGGTGATGTCTATGAATATTTGCTCAGTAAAATCGCTTCTGCTGGACAAAATGGGCAGTTCCGCACGCCTCGCCATATTATTAAGTTGATGGTGGATATGACTCAGCCAACACTCGAAGATGTTATCTGTGATCCGAGCTGTGGATCAGCTGGATTTTTGACTGTGGCGGGTGAGTATATACGTGAGCATTATTCGACAGAGCTTTACTCTGATACGGTTAAAGAACATTTCCAGAATCACATGTTTATGGGTATGGAGTTTGATCCTACCATGATTCGTATTGGTGGTATGAACTTGATTCTTCATGGTATCGAAAACCCACAACTTTTTGATGTGGACTCCTTGAGTGAAGCGAATACAGGTTTTACCGAAAAAGCATCGCTTATCTTGGCCAATCCGCCTTTTAAGGGTAGTCTCGACCGTGAGGCTGTTGATGGTAAAATTTTGAAGGTCGTTGATAGTAAAAAAACAGAATTACTATTTTTGGCTCTTATCTTGAAAGGGTTGACTTTGGGTGGTCGTGCGGCTGTAATTGTTCCTGATGGCGTTCTTTTTGGTAGTAGTAAAGCTCATCAACAAATACGAACCGAGATTATTGATCATCAAAAGCTACAGGCTGTTATTTCAATGCCAAGTGGCGTTTTCAAACCTTATGCTGGGGTAAGTACTGCTATTTTGATCTTTACAAGAACCGATAGTGGCGGTACCGAAAACGTGTGGTTTTATGATATGCAAGCCGATGGCTATAGCCTCGACGATAAGCGCCAGCCTGTTGAGGCAAATAATATTGCTGATATAGTAGCTCGCTACCATAATCTTGATGCTGAGAGTACTCGTAGTCGTACCGACCAGAGTTTTATGGTACCTGTGGCCGAAATTCGTGAAAACAAGTATGATTTAAGTATCAATCGTTACAAAGAGGTGGTATATGAGCAGAAAACCTATGCTGCTCCTAGCACGATTATTAGCGAAATAGAAGCCCTTGACGCTGAACGTGCCGAATTGCTGAAACAATTAAAACAACTGCTTGTATGAAATTTGAATTATTAGTTGATAATATCCAACAAACTCATCAGTATTTTCAAGAGCAAGCCTCAAAAGCTATTAATATTGGCCTTACATTACGTAATTGGCTGATTGGTTATTACATTGTGGAATTTGAACAAAATGGGGAAGAGCGTGCAAAATATGGCGAAAAACTTCTGGTAAATTTAGCACAAAAATGTAAGCATATTAAGGGCTTAGATGAACGTACATTCAGAAACTTTAGGCTATTTTACCAAATATACCCTCAGATTCAGACTGTGGTTGAAAGTCCATCATTTCGGAGTTTAGCAAGCTATGATTCTGAAAAAGGAATTGTTTTGCCCAGCACTCAACAAATTCGGAGGTCAGCGACCTCCGAATTTGAACTATCGGCTTATCAGCTTAACGGAGAGCTTATTACTAGTAAAATATCTTATACACATTTTGAATTATTAATTAAAATCAATGACCCCATCAGACGCAGCTTCTATGAACTTGAGTGTATAAAAGGTAATTGGAGTGTCCGAGAACTAAAGCGCCAAATAAATAGCCTCTATTACGAACGGTCTAATATGAGTGCAAAACCCGAAAAACTTAGCGCCATAACTAACGCCAAAGCAGAAACTACGAATCTTACAGAGATTGTAAAATCGGTATATGCTTTTGAGTTTTTGGGTTTGAAACACCAAGATGCCGTAGAAGAAAGTGATTTGGAAGCTGCTTTGCTCGAAAACCTACAAGATTTTATGCTCGAAATGGGGCATGGCTTTTGTTTGGAGGCACGCCAAAAAAAGATTTTGATTGGGGACGAGTACTTTTTTATTGACCTCGTTTTTTACCACCGAATTCTCAAATGTCATGTGCTGGTAGAGCTAAAAGTAGAAGAGTTTAGCCACCACAATATTGGACAACTAAACACCTACGTAAACTACTATAAAGCACAGGTGATGCAAGCCAACGATAACCCAACGGTAGGGATTTTGTTGGTAACTAATAAAAATCATACACTGGTAGAATACGCCACCGCAGGCATGGACAACCACCTGTTTGTTTCTAAATATTTGTTAGAACTACCACCCAAAGAAGCCCTACAGGCTTTTATCAAAAACGAAATTGCAAAATATAATCATTAAATAGTTAGAAGTATGATGTGGGAGAAAGTTAAAATCAAGGACATTACTATTAATTTAGATAATAGGAGAAAGCCCTTAAATGAGCAAGAGAGAAATAAAATATCTAAGAAAAAACTGTACCCATATATTGGAGCTAATAATATAATGGATTATGTAGATGAATATTTATTTGATGAAGAAATAATTTGTATTGCAGAAGATGGGGGTAGTTGGGGCGAAAATCAAAAATGTGTGGTGTATTTTTCAGAAAAATGTTGGGTTAATAATCACGCTCATGTCCTTTCATCAAACGGTAAGTCAGACTTAAAATATTTGATGTATTATCTTAATGCTAAAGACTTAACACAATTTATTACAGGTTCAACAAGAGGAAAATTAACAAAATCTGCATTAGATTCAATTCAAATCCCACTCCCACCGCTACCGATACAAAAGCGGATTGCTGAGATATTGGATACAGCGGATGCCCTTCGCCGAAAAGATGAAGCCCTACTTAAAAAATACGATGAGTTGGCTCAAGCTATTTTTATCGACATGTTCGGCGACCCAGTTAAAAATGAAAAAGGTTGGGAGGTGAAGAAGTTGGGGGATCTATTTAAGTCTCCTGTTAAATGTGGACCATTTGGGAGTGCTTTAAAACGAGAAGAGTTTGTAACTTTTGGAATCCCTGTTTGGAACATGGATAATATCATAAATTACAAGTTTTCTAAGCAATGTAATTTATTTATAGATGATAAAAAATATCAAGATTTAAAGTCATATTCCACACAAAATGGAGATATAATTATATCTAGGGCTGGAACTGTAGGTAAAATGTGCGTTGTTGATACTGACATTCCAAAATCAATTATTAGTACAAATCTTATTAAGATTAGTCTTGATTCTAACCAAATAAATCCTTTCTATTTTACATCTCTTATGAAGTATTTTGGAAAAAAAATCGGAAGGCTTCGGACTGGTTCTGATAATGGCTTTACTCATATGAATACAGGAGTGTTAGAAGGATTAGTAATCCCTGTACCGCCAATAATACAACAAAACGTTTTTCTTGAAGTATTGAAAAATATAGAGTGTCAATGTCAGGATATAACCTTTAAAAGTGAAAATCTTTTCAACTCCCTATTACAAAAAGCATTTAATGGAGAATTAGTAGCATGAGTAATTTTTCGTTTATATCTACTCCTTGGGCTTCTTTAGCCGCTGCTCCGCAAGAAGCTGAGCAACATGTGTATCATGCCCCTCTTTACTGTGCAATGCTTTGTCGCAAAAGCTTAGAAGAGTGGGTAAGATGGATCTATCAGCATGATCCAGACTTGGTACTTCCACATGATACCTCGCTAAGTTCATTGATACATGATGCAGCATTCAAACAGTTGGTAGCTCCCAACCAGTTTAAGCAGCTCAATCTTATCAGAAAGCAAGGTAACGATGCCGTACATACGAATATTAGGCTAAAGCCCGAAGATGCCTTGCATGGACTAAAGCTTTTGCATGGATTTTTGGCATGGGTAGTTCAGGTATATAACGAAAAAAGAATCAGCATTAAGCCTTTCGATGAAGCCTTAGTGCCCAAAGAACTCGGAAAAGACAAAAGTAAGGAAGAGCTCAAGCAACTCGAACAAGCATATCATGCTCAACAGAGCAAACTCCAACAACTCGAAGCCGAACTAGAGCGTATCAAGGCCATCAAGGAGCAAAATATTATTACGGCTATACCAGCAGTTGACCCTGATGAAGCTTTTACACGCCAGCGCTATATTGATTTATTACTATCAGAATCAGGTTGGAATCCGTCTGGTACTAATGTACGAGAATTTGCAGTACACAACTGTATGCCCCAAGCCGACGGTAGTTTGGGTAATGGCTTTGTTGATTACGTTTTATGGGGCGACGATGGTAAACCTCTGGCCGTAGTAGAAGCCAAACGTACCAAACGTGACCCACGAGTAGGCCAGCATCAAGCCAAATGCTATGCCGATGGTTTGCAGCAAGTATATGGTCAACGCCCAGTTATTTTCTATTCAAATGGTTATCAGACATGGCTTTGGGACGACCTCAACTATGCCCCAAGAGAGGTTTATGGTTTCTATACCAAGGACGAACTACAGGCACTCGTACAACGAAGAACGTTAAGAAAGAGTCTTGTTAATCAAACGATTAACTCAGCTATTACGGATCGTTATTATCAGCAAGAAGCTATCCGAAAAGTTGCTGAAGTATTAGAGAGAAATCAGCGAGAAGCCTTGCTTGTAATGGCAACAGGTACAGGTAAAACAAGGGTTTCGGCCTCTATTATTGATTTTTTGAGTAAAGCAGGCTGGATAAAAAGAGTATTGTTTTTGGCAGATAGAAATGCTCTTGTACATCAAGCAAAAGTCAATTTGAATGATTATTTGCCCCATCTTCCAACGGTAGATTTAACAAAAGAGAAAGAAGATGACAGCAGCCGAATCGTATTTTCGACCTATCAAACCATGATTAACATGATTGATGGCGAAGCCGACGGCGACAATCGTATGTATGGCATCGGTCATTTTGACCTGATTATTTTTGATGAAATTCACCGTTCGGTCTATAATCGCTATAAGCATATATTTAAGTATTTTGACGGTATCAGAATTGGTTTAACTGCAACACCACGCTCGCATGGTGATAAAGATACTTATGGGTTGTTTGATATGGAACCCAATAACCCAACCTACGCCTACGAACTGGAACAAGCAGTAAATGACCAGTTTTTGGTACCACCTAAAGCTATTTCAGTACCTATTAAGTTTCAGCGAAAAGGCATTAAATATGCAGAGTTGAGTGAAGCCGAAAAGCTGATGTACGAAGAGCAATTTAGTAACCCATTGACAGGAGACTTTCCTGAAGAAATAGATGCCGCAGCTCTTAACACCTGGTTATTCAATACCGATACAGTTGATAAAGTTATTGGACATTTGATGCAAAACGGTATCAAAGTAGAAGGTGGAGACAAACTTGCAAAAAGCATTATTTTTGCCAGATCGCACCTGCACGCCAAGTTTATCGAAGAACGTTTTAATAAGCAATATCCAGAGTATAAGGGTGATTTTCTGAAAGTTATAGACTATCAGGAGGAATATAAATATGACCTCTTAAACAAGTTTAAAGACAAAGCCAAAATGCCACAAATTGCGGTATCAGTTGATATGCTCGATACAGGCATTGACGTGCCAGAAGTGTGTAACTTGGTATTTTTTAAGCCTATCAGAAGTCGTACAAAGTACTGGCAAATGATTGGTAGAGGTACCCGTCTTTGTAAAAACTTATTTGGCGTTGATGAAGATAAAAAGGAATTTGTCATATTCGACTTTTGCGAAAATATAGAGTTCTTCAATGATAACCCGAGAGGTTTTGAAACCGAAACAGGCAAATCTTTGAGTCAACGCTTATTTGAATTACGGTTAAAACTCTCTTTGTTATTAGAAGCGCAAGAAGCTCCTGAGTTAAAAAAATATGCTCAAGAATTAATATCCTATTTAGTAAGGCAAGTACAAGCACTCAACATGCAAAGTTTCCTAGTACGTCAGCATTGGGAAATAGTAGAGAAATATCAAGATGCTAGTCAGTGGAATACTCTTACCGATTTGAATATCAAAGAGATATTTGATCACATAGCACCATTGATTACAGAAATAGAGCAAGATGAACAAGCAAAACGTTTTGATGCCATTATGCTCGATTTGCAATTGAGCATACTCAAGGGAGAGAAAAGACAGCTTGGAATTATTCAAAATGTGGTAATAACAGCCAAGAAGCTAAGCAAAAAGCTAACAATCCCGTCGGTAGCACAACGAAAAGAGCTTATTCATGATCTTCAAGAAAAGTCATTTTGGGAACGTGTGTCTATTCCTGATCTAGAAAAAGTAAGGCTAGAACTTCGTGAATTGATGAAGTTTTTGGAAAAGGAGAAAACGCCCATTTATTACTCCTCTTATCAAGATGAAGTGATAGAATCTGGCATCAAAGAGCAACCATTGGTTTATAACTTTAATGATTTGGATACCTACAAGCGTAAAGTAGAGCAATATCTTAAATCTCAAAGTAATAACTTAACGATTCATAAGCTTCGTAACAATGTGCCTATCACCCAAAGCGAGTTAAACGCATTGGAGCACCTACTGTTTGAACAAGGAAACTTAGGCACTAGAGAAGAGTTTATTAAAGTGTATGGAGAGCAACCACTAGGCCGCTTCATCAGAGGAATAGTAGGCTTGGATATCAATGCTGCCAAACTAGCATTTGGCGAGATATTGAATAATCAAACGCTTAATTCACAGCAAATTAGATTCATAGATACTATTATCAATTTTCTGAACGTCAAAGGGATTATCGAACCAGCAAAACTATTCGACTCACCATTTACTGATATAAACACAAGCGGCATAATGGGCGTCTTCGATGAACAAACATCTGCTAAAATCATCACTTTGTTAGAAACAATTATTCAGAATACTGAAGTGGCGTAGAAATAGGTACTAGCAAGAAGACTTACTAGCTTATTGACTACTAAAAATCTTGGATTTGTCCGACTATGAGTAAGTACTAGTGCAAAGTAAGTTTAATATACCTATAAAGTAATTTCAACTATGCACCACCACTGCATAGTTGAAACATAGTTTTACAGAGTTAATACTTACATGATATGCACTACTATACAAATTTAGAAGGGAAAAGTTTAAGAAACTTTGATGAAGATTTTTTCGAAAGTATTAAAAGATATTTTAGGGAAAAGTCTTCATTAACTAGTATTGATTCAAGAGATTGTGCCATACTCTTCGGCTTGTGGTGGAAATTTTCCTATGTTGAAGGAAAGCCATCCAAGGATATGATTTTTAATTCCTTATACTCTACAGATCAAAGCTTTTCGGCAGAAGATTTATATCAAAAAGCAAAAGAAGGAGGTAAAAAGTTAGGCTGGAAATGGATTCAGAAAGAGAATACCTTGTACTTTAGGACACTTTTACTTCAAGGAGGTATCCCTTTGAAAAACTTGCTGAAATATGGAACAGCATACCGTAAGTTTTTATTGAAAGTAATTGAACAGAGACCCGCTATTATCAGTGATATTGCAGATAATTATGAAGTGATTAAGGATTTGCCAATGTCTACTCGTAATGAAATTGTTTTTGAAGCAGCCTTGAGTATTTCGAGAGCCATTTGGGATGATACAGAGGAAGGTCGAGAAATACTTGACCTATTAGAGCTGAATCAACAAAGAGATTTAGTAGATACCCTAAAAAAACGCAAAACGGAAATAGAAAAGGCAGTAAAATCTCAAGCCAAAATAAAAACATTTTTTGAATTGAATTTGAAGTCTTCCGAGGAAGCCAATATTGTATTAAAATCGGTTTTACCTGATAAAATAAACAGCACATTATTTGCTGAGATGATTAACCTCATTTCCGATGATGAGTTATCTGCTTCATACAATTTCTTTTGTGATGAAACCTTATTGGCAACTTACCGAAAGGATATCAAGGGGGATTTTATAAAATATTATTCGTCTTTGACCCCCATTTTGTGGAATCCCGGAAACAAACACCTACCAGAATTGTATTTTGCAGATACTTCTGGGAAAAAATATTTTATTTCTTCTCAGATAAAAGTATTGCCAGATACTAGCATTCCAAGTCTTTGGGTTCAAGTTGAAGAAAATCGTTGGATAATGCTATCCAAGAAAAATCATAACGGGGACAGTGCCTTTGTTTTGACCTCTGAACCTAGTCATTGTACTGAGAAAAGTCTGAAATTGATAATTGAAAACAAAATATTTTATCTTTTTGAAATACAAGAAGCTACTACCTTAATCACTAGTAAAAATGAGTCTGTTCACTTCAAACTAAATACTACCTCTTTTGATTGGTATATTCAAGAAACGAGACCCCATTGGTTACATAAAGCAAATACGGTAGTTGTGAAAGCTTTGCCTAAAATTTATTTTTTTAATGATGATGGAAAAAGAATAAGTGATAATCAGATAAGTAAAAAATGGCGAAGAAAGGGGGAGTATGTATGGCATGAATATAATGGTTCGATTCCTGTGGGAATTATAGAACTGCAATTTTGTATCGCTGGAGTTACTGAGTACGAAAAAGTATTCAATATTGGAGACTCTACATTGAGATTCTCCAGCTCTGATATTTTAAGACCGGCAATCTATTTTAATCATAATGATTTGATGTTAGAAGTAGTTGACAATAATAGCTGCTATAATATCTCTAACACGGATAAATCTATTGTAGTAAATATCACTAACACAAATCAAATACCTAAATACATCAAAGCCTATATAAAAAGTAAATATGGAAATTTATTATTCGATATACTACTGCCAGCTAAGGGCATTGAGTTAGTTGATAAAGAGGATAAAGTGGTGGGTAATAACCACATTTTTTTGTTGAATAACATAGATGGATACCGAATCATAAGTGGAGAAAATCAAACCATTAAGTTTTATAATGAACAGTATCCAAAGCTGATTATTCGTCAGACGCTACAATCTGGATTAATCCCACTAAGAAACTTTAATACAATAATTCAAAAGTTATTTCTATTAGCAGACTCAATGGCATCTAGTAACATAGTCGTAATGGAAATGCAGGGTAAAAGAATTCAGTTTAAAGCATATAATACTCGTCTCTCTTACCTAAATGAAGATGGGGCTTTGAGACAATCGGAAGATAAAAAATTACTTATTAATCTTAAAAAAAGTGATGATTTAGATATTAATTATACCCCTCAATCAAATTACTTGCTCTATGCAGTGCCCTTGAACTGCGAGCTTAAAGATATCAATTCTATTGAATTAGACAGGGATAATGATAGTTTTTATATTCCTGAAATCATTAGTAATCAGGAGTTCATTGTTTTTGATACGAATAAAGATATCAATTGTAAGATTCTCCCTACCTATGTAACTATTAATCAGGATTATATAATTTCGCCACCAGCACCAGAAGTTCTTTATCAAAATAAGTTAGTTAGGATTACTGAATTCTACCGTCAATTATCAGATGATTCGATAGACGATCAGGAGTGGCAAAAATTATATCGATATATTGAAATTTGTAATCAGTTTAATCTTCCTTTTTCTGCATTTGATATAATTAGAGCAGCTTGTTCATCATCTGATATTTGTGCTAAACTTTTCTTCTTTCTGATCTGCTATACACATAGTAATGAAGATTTTATTCGCACTTGTGGGAAAATGGAAGAAGAGTTAGGGTTTAGATTTCATTGGTGCTCTTTTGAATCGATTCAAAAAAACTTTAATAGTATAATTGATAATCATGGGAATGATGCTATCGGTTTAATCCTTGAAAAATCAAGCCTAATTATTGATAGAAAATTTCTAATGTTCAACAACAATGATTGGAAGATGCCAGAAGGATTTCACTTAAATACTTCCATGAATAGTATGCGGCAAAGACTAGGAGAATCAGTGATAAATGAATTGCCGCATTGGAGACCTTTTATACCCGAAAACAGAAAAACAATTATTCCTATTGATAACAAAAAATTAAAAATAATGACAAGGTGTCCTATAGCTATTGCTCTAGTAAAATTAAATCTTTATGAATCGGAACTGCCTAATGGAGGTAAAATCGTTGATTTATGGCATCTGAATAATCATGAAATCAGACGAAATATTATTTATTGTGAAAATCTTGATAATCAATGGTATGATTTAGCAGTTACTTATACTATCAATCGAATATTATAAAAACAAAACCTATTTATGATGAACTTTAGAAAATTTTACACTAGTACTGAACAAAGAATTATCGATACCGTTCTATCGCTTTGGGCAACAGGAGATGCCGAGATGCAGACCTATCTTAAATATATTTTGAACCAAGAGGATGAGAAAATATTAGCCAAGCCCGTATTTCAAAATATGTTCCCTTGGGAACCTTCTCAAGAAACGTTTGGGCAATTGAGTTTTATGTTTAATCCTGACTTTATCAAAAAACTTGATAGCATAAAAAATGAAGAATATCGTTTTTCAGCAGATAGGCTTCCTTATTTACATCAGTTAAGTAGTTGGAAAGCATCTATAGATGAAAAGAAATCAATCTTAGTTACAACTGGTACAGGTTCTGGAAAAACAGAATGTTTTATGTTACCAGTCTTACAAGATATTTATACCAATAGCCCAAATGAGATAGGTGTTAATGCTATATTTCTTTATCCATTAAATGCTTTGATTGGTAGTCAAAAAAAGCGTATGCATGCATGGTGTAAGGCATTAGGAAATATTAAATATGCCGTGTACAATGGAAATACTGCAGAAACTGTACCGCAGCTAAAACAAAATGAGGCTTTTCCTGAAATCATATCAAGGAAAAACATAAGAGAACAGACCCCACAAATCTTGTTCACAAATCCAACTATGCTTGAATATATGCTGGTTAGGGATAAGGACACCCAATTACTTCAAAATTCAAAAGGAAAATTGAGGTGGATTTTGTTAGATGAAGCTCATACTTTAGTGGGGTCAAAAGCTACAGAAATGGCTCTTCTGATTAGGAGAGTTATCGATGCTTTTGACGTAGATATCAATACTGTAAGGTTTGCAGTAACTTCGGCAACAGTTGGGGATGGAAACGATGATTACTTAAAGCAGTTTATGGCTGATTTATGTGGTATTCAAACATCGAATATCGAAATTATTAAAGGGAAAAGAATACTACCAAGTTTTGACGCTAGCCTACTGGATAAAAGTGATATAGAGGATTCTGATATTGCCCTCAATTTACGTAAGCAGCTATACGAAAATACTTGTCTGAATTTAGAGGTAATTGGAAAAACTACTAAGCTCCCTAATCGCTCTGACCAGCTTGCATATATTGATAGTTTAGCTGATATTTCTGATAATGGTCAATCTTTTCTCCCAGTCAGAGGACATTTTTTTGCAAGAAATATAAGTGGAATATATGCATGTACCAATCCTACTTGCACGATTCATCGAAATGTCCCTGAACACATCATAGGCACACTTACTACTATTTCTAAAAAGCAGTGCAAATGTGGTTACCCATTGCTAGAATTAATTTCCTGTAAAACTTGTGGCACCTACATGATGGAAGGAGAAAAAGAGGGGAATGTAGTCAAACAAAGTTCTAAGCAAAGTAATGACTTTTTTCAGGTAGATGATGAAAATGATGAGGATAATGAAGATAATTTAAGCATGAATCCTATACCAAGTAGATTTATTCTTGCCAAACAGTTAAAGGGTAGACCATTTATTTCTGAGAATCTTGTACCAGTTAAAATCAATATTGATAGCACCTTAAATTTTGATACTTTAGGGCCTCTCTTTGAAGTACCTAATACTGAAGGTTGTCCATATTGTGGATGTAATCTTGAGCGTCCTTTCCATTTTAGATTATCAGCAGCATTTCTAAATAGGCTGATGTCAGATTTGATTCTTGAACAAACAAATAGTGCAAACCAAATTAGTAAAGAAATGCTTTGGGAGGGGAAAAAATACATTTCCTTTACAGATAGCAGACAAGGGACGGCAAAAATATCAGCCCTCATTAACATAGATAGTGAAACCTACTGGTTGAGATCGCAGGTATTTCATTCTTTGTGTAAAGAAAGAATAGAGTTACAAAATCAATTTCCTCAATTAAATGAAGAGGACAAAATTGCTTGTATCAAAGAATTAGAAAAATTAAAAGCAGAATTACCGACGATAAAAATCCCTATTCTTATTAATAAAAAAAAGGCTGACATTGAGCAATATGAAGCTATAATTAATTCGGTACCTCCGAGTGTACAACAAAGTCGGATTACTTGGAAGGAAATGCTGGAAATATTGGAGCGTAGTGAAAATGAATTTACAAATTTATTCAATCATAATATAGGCGGTAATATATCTTCTCAGGGAAAAGATTACTTAAATTCACTCCTTTACAATGAATTTGCCAGAAGGTTACCCAGAGACCGCTCTTTGGAAAATTTAGGCATGGTCAATGTGATTTATCCCGACTTAGATAACTTGACTACTCCTGATATTGCATCTGGATTAGGAATTGAGAGCAATGAGTGGAAAAGTCTTGTGAAAATTGCGCTAGATTATGTAATTAGGTATAAATTCTATTATTCTATTTCTCCTAGTGTGAGAGGAATGGCTTCAACAAATCATAAAAGTTTTGCTATTTACCCGAGTGATTCGCCAATTGCAAATGTCTCTAAGTGGCCAGTATTCGATAGAAATCGTGTAAGGCCAAACCGTTTGGTACTTTTAATATGTGCTGGACTTGGATATCATGAACTAAATACGATTGATAATGAAATTCAAGATCAAATTAATGCGTTACTCGAACAATTGTGGATAACAATTAGGAGGAATTTCTTAACAGCTTATGGAAACGAAGGTGGCTATAAGCTAAATTTAGAAGAAAAAGTTGCGTTTGAATTAGCAGATAAGCTATGGCTGTGTCCGGTCAAAAAAAGGCTTATTGATACTAATTTTAGAGGTTATTCACCTTGGATTAACGGTAATGCATCAAATATTGGAGCGTTCAAAGTAGGAAACTCTATCAATTTTCCAATGTTTTATTACCCTTTTAATAGGGATGAAGATAACAATTACAATACAGAACCTACATTACAATGGATTGATACAAATTCCGAAGTTAAATTTTTTAAAACTAAAGGATTATGGAATAGCCTTCATGAACGAATTATAAATTTTAAGCCATTGTATTTAGCTGGAGAGCATTCAGCTCAGCAACAAAAATCCAGATTAGATGACCTCGAAACAAAATTTCAGGACGGCAAAATAAACATATTAAGCTGTTCAACCACCATGGAAATGGGGGTGGATATTGGCGGTATTTCAGCTGTTGTCATGAGTAATGTGCCACCTAGTCCAGCCAATTATTTACAAAGAACGGGAAGAGCAGGCAGAAGAGGTGAAAATAAATCTCTTGCTTTCACCATATGTGCTGCAAACCCAATAGGATCTAATGTGATGGCTAAACCTGAATGGGCCTTAAATCATAAGATAGCACCTCCAATGCTTTCCTTTAGCAGTAATGCAGTAGTACAACGCCATATTAATGCTTTTATGCTTGGAAAGTTTATCCAAAATCAGCTAGCTGGCATTAATGTTAAAGAAACAATAGAAAGTTTTTTCTTCATAAATTTAGCAGGAAAACAAGCAAATGCTTCGCAATTATTGATGGAGTTTCTACTTGAAGGTGTTCCGGTAGAATTGTTAGATTCAATTGCACAAATAATTAGGAATACCCCTTTGAGTAATCATACTACAATGGCAATTATCAATAAAGTTTATTCAAACTTTGAATTTTTAGTCAATACTATTCTTCAAAAGAGGGTCGATTTTGATACTTCTTTGAAGAAGTTTTTAGAACTTAAAGGATATAACGAAGATTCTCCAGCATACAAAGCTGTTAACTATCAGAAAAATCAATTTTTACATAAAAACCTATTATCCTATCTATCTGAAGAAGGGTTTTTACCTGCTGGAGGAATTCCAACTGGAGTAGTTGATTTTAATAATATAAATATTACGGATTTAAAGCGAAGTGCTGATGAACCCAAGCAACTTCCTTCTTATCATATCACTAGAGCACTTTCAGAGTATGCCCCTGGTACAAAGGTAGTAATTGATGGTTGGAGTTATAAATCTGCAGGTATTTCATTAAAAAATAACTGGGGCGGCGAGGCAACAAAACGAATATTACAACACTGTACTGCCTGTGGCTTTGAACATATTGTAAGTAACGAGTCTATTTCAAGAACGTGCCCTGACTGTAAAAATGACACACTAAAAGGACTTAATTCTCAAAGTTTATACACTGAAATAATCGAGCCTGCGGGTTTCTCTGTAGACTTATTTGAAGATAAAACAAGGGAGATTACTGAACTTTCAAATGTTCAGTATGTTGAACCTTTACTAATTGGTGTTGAATCTTGGAGTGATGATACTCATCCTGTTTTTGAATTTAGGGATAGTAAAGAAAATGCAGAAATACTTTATTATAATTATGGAGCTGGCGAAGGATATTCTGTTTGTTTAGAATGTGGACGTGCGGATATAAATCAAAATTCATTGAACGGTCATACAAGATTAAGGGGAGGGAAAAACGAAAGAGATAATTCTCTTTGTAAGGGAAATGATAATCCATATGCTATTCGAAATAATGTTTTATTGGTTGGCCGTTTCCAAACTGATTTTTTTGAAATAAGGTGTAAGGATGCAAATGGGAACCTTATCAATAATGAAGCCACTCTATATTCCTTAGGTCAAGCCATTTCGAAAAGTCTTACTACATTTCTGGGTATAGAAGATCAGGAAGTTGATTTTGGTCTAAAGAAATATCGTGGTTATTCAAGTATTTTTCTTTTTGATACTGCCAAAGGAGGTGCCGGCTATGTTTCTCAGTCTGCCACCTATTTCGAGGATGTTTGTAATAACGCTTTAGATTTTCTGAAAAGGTGTAATTGTGAATCTGCTTGTACCAAATGCTTGATTGACCGTAAATCTCAGTATTATATTGATAAATTAGATCGACATAGTGCTATTGAATGGTTGTCTAGTATTGTTGACAATAAGGTACCTTACGAGGTTGAAATGTTATTAACAAATCAACCTAAAAAAAATATTGGGACAATCATAAATGATTGGGCAAGATTACTGAGTAAAAAACAAATGCAAGAGGTGTGGTTATTGGTAGACTATGACAACATAGATAACTGGAATGTTGATAATTTTCAACTTCTAAATAGTATGAAATTGAATGGTATTTCTATTCATTTAGTTTTTCGTGGTCATCCCATGCAATTATCTCTTGAGCATAAACTTACCCTTATTCAAACAAGAGTATGGGCGCAACTTAATTATATTGATAGTTTCAGTGTTGGGAACTTACAGCAAATTGCAAGGGTAAAGCTTGTGAATAATCAACTGTATGACTATTTTACAAACGACTTCCATACCCAATTAGATGCAGACTGGGGTAATTCGAGGAGCAATTATATATACAAGCAGGAAGCTTTTAGTCAGTGGACTCTTCCCATTTATGATATAAAATTTGATGATTTGATTGGAAACATTTTTGAAGTAAAAATACCAGCGCCTAGTAAATATATTAACTCGTTAGATTTTTACAACATGTTTCATGAACGTTTGAATGATGATGTTCAAGATAAACTTGCCCAAGTTCTAGCAGGAGAAAAAGTTCATCTTACGTATTCTGACAGATACCTTATGAAGCCCTTGGGATGCTTGTTGCTTGTTCAATTTATAAATACTATGAAAGAGAAATTAAATTTCGAGATAACCGAGTTGACAGTTCAATTGCAACAAATGAAAGCTCCATATTATGAACAAAACAAAGGAAATATTACTGAGCAATTTAATGATGAAAACTCCCGTAAATTCTTTATTCAAAGAATAGCAAAGGATTGTGGTATTGAGTCAGTCAATGTTGAATTAGACCAACATCTTCCTCACTATCGTTTCTTGTCGATTCGAAACAAGCATAAGACCTTGATTACAATAAGACCTGATGCTGGTATTGAGCATGGTTGGTTTGTAAATAACAAACATGCAAATTCTTCATCCCTTTGTGGAATAGACAATTTATTGATTCAGCAAAAGCTAAATCAAGACCTATTATATACTTTGGTATTTGATGTAAATTGAATCGCTTAAATATCTACCAAAGCATTTGTTAGGTTTCTCCAAAATAATACGATTTAAAGGTTAAAGATTCTCTCTAATTTCAATTCGTACTATTTTGGGGAAGCTTACACAATACTTTTAAGCTTTATTGGGAAGAGTATGATAGGAAACCTATGAGAAGTTTCTTTACTACGCCCACTCATCCCAAGGAATGTAAAAATCAAGAAGAAAGTATATGAGGTGTATATATTTTAGGTCTTACCAGGGATTTGAAGGTTAGATATTCTATCCTCCAACTCATCCCAGAATAAAGCCGCCAATCCAACAATGACTAATCCAAAAATTAGTATTACACTCAATATCCCTGATGATGATTTAGAGGATTTATACCTTGACTCTAAGAACGTACTGTGCCCTGATAGAGTGAGTTCTTCTCTTGTACTCGTTCCAAATGGTTGTGATGTTACTTCAAACATAGGTTTATGAAAGTTTTACTAGGTTCATGATGATGGTAAAAATGTCTTCTATGTGGTTAACCTGAAATTGTCTTTCAGTATTATCTACACACATAATGTTTAGTGTGTTTCCTTTATGAGTTTCGTAGGCTTGCTGCATTCTATCATTTTCATAGAAGGCAATCTTTTTAATCAGTACCTCTAGTTCTTCTTTTGAATAGGTCATTTCTGTTTTCTGCTGCTTTGTTTGATGATGTCTTTGCCCAAGAATCGTATCAACGTATTCACTTAGCGTTAGTCCGTATAGATTAGCTTCTTGAGCGAGTTGGATTTTTGTACCTGCGTCGCACTTAAATCCAATTGTTACTTTGTTTGTTGCGAACTCTAGTCCTTCCAGTTGTAGAGCTCTACCCGTTTTGAGGTGATTCATGTAGTGAATTATTGGAGGCCACCCTCCTGTTTATGTGTTTACCTCTCAAACTTAATTAACCCATGTTAGACACTTTTAGGTTAATCTAGGTTAATCTAGGTTAATCCCAATTAATTCGGGTTAATTCCAGTTAATTCATGTTAACATGGGTTAATCTGTTGAAAGGAGGTTATTTCAAATTAATCACTTAAAGGACCTAGGTGGTTAATAATAGCTTCTACCTCTTTAGGGGTTAGCACCCTTCTCGTTTTATCAAGTTGAAATTGGGAGTTGGGAATACGCATCAACATCTTGTTAAATGTCTTGAGACATACTTGGTATTCTTGTGCTAATTTTGTGCGAGTGGTGGTTCGGTATTTGTACATTAGTGTTTATGGTATTGTTGATTTGGAAAAGTATTTGAATTAAAATCCCATGACACGGGATAGTTATTGTCATTTAGCGCAAGTCCTAGTTCTGTATCTGTTTTCATTAGATAATCTGCTAGATCATATCCCTTCTCCCTTTGTTGAATCGTTGCTTTATTTTCTAAGACACTTGATACTGAAACTGTGTATCCCAAGATTTCAAGAAGAGAGGCTTTATCTTGCCATTTTTGGTAAGGTGTTTTACCGTTTCTATCTTCCACTCCTACATCAGGGAAAAGAATTAACTTAAATTGCTTTAGGGGTCTAAAGTTTTCAATTGACAAATTCATTCCCCCAGACGCTAACCAAATCACGTTTGGAATTAATGCTGTCATAAGCACTGCTGTTTTTTCGGATTCAACAATACAGATGCTTTTGGCTTCGTGGGTATTAATTTGATGTAATCCAAAAAAGCACTGATTGAGTCTAAAATCTTTCCACTTGGCTACTGAGTGAGCCCATTGAATATGATTGAACGGATGCTTACACCTTCTCCCTGTATCGGAATCATAAAGCATGATTTTTCCTGCGTGTATATTCATCCGTTCATCAATCTGCCAGAACATTGTACTACCTTTCCAGTAGGTAGAGGTACCCAGTTTGAAGCGATTTACTAAGTACAGAGTTAAGTCTTCTTTAAAGAGCCGCCTAAGATACCTAATCAAATTATTGGGCTCATCTCTATTCATTGTTCTATCCAAATAACTTTTTTGTATATACGTTGGTAGCAATATTGACTCTTTTGAGTGTCTTCCAATCGCTATTGGTGCATAATTGCTACCAATTTTCTCTAAAAAAGCCTTCGGAGTTAGATGATATGCACAATTTACTTCTCTGTTGCACCTCCCAACATCATCTGGCATGTAATTACCATTCTCGTTGTCCCAATATCTTTTTAATGTTCGTTTTCCGCAGCTTGGACACTTGTACAACCTAGTCGGAGTCGTTTTATCTAATGAATATCTAAAAGTCATAGTTTTAAAAGTTGTAGTTTTAAAGTTACCTACTTACCTAATGTATTGTATCTTATTAATAATTAGAACTTTATGAGATTTATATGTAGGTAGGTAAGAACGGATTATGACTATCTTGTAAAGTTACCTAAATATATTAATTTACTGGTTATGAGAATATTACTTGTAAATAGGTAAGTAGGTAACTTAATTTCTAGAAGTTTAAGCTTTTAACTACCCAATAGCCATATACTTGTATTCCATTTTTTACTCTTTTGTCTCTTTGGTAGTATTTTGAAAGAACCTTTCCCATTTGGACATGATTAATTTTAGAAATCCCTGAATTTACTTTTAGATATGTTGTTATTTCAGACGCTTGTAGAAACTCCTTTTGATGATCATTAGTACTATTAGGAACATCTAAGTATTTATGAATCAACTCATCCTCAACCGATAGCATTTGAAATTGAGAATTTCGAATCTCGTTTTCTTGTATTTCTCGTTGACTTAGATCACAAGGGAATTGGCTTTGATATAAGTAGAATGCCTGTCTCCAAACGTCATCAATATTAATGCTTGACTTATATTCCCAGTTTATTGAATTTATTTGAAAGCATAACCATCTAACAGAACCAGTTTCATCAGATAGGAATTGTCCCAAGTTTGTTGATCCTATGAAAGAGCAGCGTCGAACTATATTGCTATTTTTAGCCTCATACGGTAGTCTAACATTAATGGAAGTCTTTGAGAAATAGGACTTTAAAGCATTTATCTCAGCTTTGTGTAAGGTACTTAATTCATCAAGATTGATAATAAAGTTCTTAGCTAATAAGATGAGTCCATCTTTGTCTGTGGTAATATCTTCTGCAAAGTAATCCTTTAATGTAGGAGGAGTTAAGAATCGACAGAAGGTAGTTTTACCTGTATTTTGTCCAGCTTGTACTAGAATGAAAGCTTGTTTGTTGAAGTAGTCATCGTCTAAAGCACATTTAACAGTTCTGACTAAATGCTTTTTAAATTGTTTGTTGAATTCTCCTTGATTTTCCGCTTGTACAAAGTTTGCTAATTTATCAATGTAGTCAGGTTCCTCTGGTTTATAGCTCTTTAGTTGTTTGAAGTAGTTATCTATAGGATTGACTTTAGGGACAAAATCACTTTTTAGAATTTCTCGAAAATCAGATTTAGATATCTTAATTCCTTGTTCCCTTAGACTCACATATAAATTAGAGTCATTTAAAGTTTCAAACTTATTCAGCCCTTTAGGAGATATTTCTAAATCAAGCTTAATCGAGTCTAGTCTCAAATCAAAGTCAAGTAATGCTTTTTTGACTCGGACAAAGGTGTTTGAACTATTTTTGCTTGGAGCTTCCTGCTCAAATTTGTGTATTTCCTTTTCTACGTCGGAAATATACACCTCTCTTTTTGTACATTTCATATTGAATGAAATTCTATTTTACTTATTTAGTGATTATAATAAACTTATCTGAAGACAGTTTTGGTACTAATACGTTGTAGATTTTATTGTATTAATTTGTGCAAATGTATAACAGGATTTATTTATTTCAAAACGTTAGTATATATACGAATAAAATTATTTATAAATAACAATCTAGTTTTTACTAAGTGTTTAAAAGTCAGCATTTTGCATTTTTTGAAGTTTCAAATATTTATCTTTTTTGTTACAGATAACAAAAAAAGAGGTAACAAAGCTATACTGCTACCTCTTTTTGACTACTTATTTGTCGATTTGTAAGTTTTATTAAATCCTAATGATTTTGCCATATACTGAGTCTTAGAGCTCTTAATCAGAATAATTCCATTATCTATTTTTGAATTAACTTCAGCAAACTTCTCCAACAGGTCGTCATTTGAGAGAATCATTTTCATTTGCTCCTTGTTAAACGTATATTCTGTTTCAAGAATTCCTTGAGCAATTAGTCTAACCATATTAGGATTAGCGCTCCTAAATCCGTCAAGTTCTTCTTCTACCGAATTGTATTTTACATCTCGCACCGTAGTTATTGCAAACGCCAAGGATATGACGCTTTTACCCTTCTTTTGATGCGGCTCATAATTTATGACAATATCTGCCTTTTCATAAATATCGGCTCTTGCTTTTTCCAATACACGCTTTTTAAAATCAGCATAGGCATAATTCGTATTGAATATTTTTTGTAATTCAGCTACTTCAATAACAAACGTTTTTCTGTTGCTATTTCGTAACTCCATCATTACAATTTCGTACATTCTTTGAGAGTATACACTTTGAAACTGAAGAAAAATGTCAATATTATACTTCGTATATTCTTGTCCCAAGTTTAGCAAAAAGTCCAACGATGAGCGAGTTACAAGCAATTCAAGCATTCCATTGTTATTGATATTATATCTTATGTCTGGAAACAAAACGATACTTAGCAATTGGTTCTTTACCTCAGAGTGATACTGAACTTTCTTCTGCTGAAGGTTTTCTAAACACTCTTTGATGTATTTATATTGAACATGTTTGGCAACATCTATTATGGGAATTTTGAAAGTATGAGTGGATTGACCTTCATATTTGCCTACATGATCCAATTGATTTAAAACTACCGATAGGATTTTTCTTTCATTCAACCCCCATTCTTGTCTCGATAAGGTCAGGCTGTTAGGTTGAAAATTATTTTTTCTTAGTTGAAATAGTTCAGTAGACATAAGCAATAGTTGTAAAATATTAATTTTTAATCTCTCATTTACACAAAGTTAAGGAGAATAATGACATAATAATATACCTGTCATTATTCTTTTTGAATTATTATTTTCCAGCCTAAGCATTTATGCCTTTCAATTTGTCATTATTCTAAAAATCATCTTGATATATGTTAAGATTGACTCAAATTTTGTCTTTCAATTTGTCATTATTTGCCGTACTTCATTGTGGATAACTCAAGAATTATGTGGATAACTTGCGATTTTTAGCCAAATTTTGGCTTTCAATTTGTCATTATTTGCCACACCCTTGGCTTTCAATTTGTCATTATTTGGCTTTCAATTTGTCATTATTTGCCACACCCTTGCCTTTCAATTTGTCATTATTTGCCTTTCAATTTGTCATTATTCTCTTTGCAATTGCCTGTAAATCAATTTAATAGGAGGCCCCTAAATCAATCAAATATTTAATTGATAAAATAAATAAAATCATGATTTGTTTTTTAAAGTTAAAATTTTCAAAAAAGTAGACCAAGAATAAAAATGTCAAAATGGAAAATTTCAAAAATCAAACTAAATTGTAGCAAGTAGGGCCGTGAACTAAATGTTTAGTTTTAATATTTCGATTTTAAGGCGTTATTTTTGGTTCAAATGATTACTTATATAGATAGTGTGGTAAACGTCTCTTAAAATCAAAAAAACACCTATAATTCTAATATCCATAGGTGCTCTCTAATGTATTTCTATTTATTACCCTCTTCAAGATCTTTATTTATCAAATCAAGGATATATTCTCTAGTAGTTTTATATCCCTTTGTCAGTTGTCTAATCTTAATTGGCTGATAAAGTTCTTCTGGTACATCAACACTGAGCCGAGTCTGTTTCCCTTGAGTGCTATGTATTTTTTGCACCACTTTATCTGTAGTTTTTACATCTATTTCTGTAGTTTTCAATTCCACCTTTTTAGGCAGTAAGTTTGAAACATTTCTTAATCCAATATTTGATTTATTATCTTTAGCCATATTCTTTTTTATTTAAGTATTTACTATTTTGTAAAACTCTGATTATCAATGCTAATATTTTACTTATGTATCAAAAAGGCTACCAATTAAGTAAATAAGTATATACTCAAAAGTTTAAATACTTATTTACTTAATTGGTAGTAATGACAATACCTCTGTGTAAAGTGAAATCAATTCCTGTTTAGCTTTTTCATCTTTATATTCTAGTACTCCAAGACCTTTAATTACGGCCTCAGCATAAGCAGTTCTATCTTTTAAAGTTGTGTCTACAACACCTATCCCTGTTTCCTGAAGAATTTCTTTGACCTCTTTACTCAGATTGGTATTAGGTCTATATCGATTTAGAATAAAGCGAGCAGGAATATCTTCCTCCTTTTCGACTTTTGCATCCTCAAAACGTTGCATAAATTGTTCAGTCGCCCAGATGTCCAAACCACTAGGTAAGATTGGTACTAACAGCAAATCCGCCAAAAGAATAATCTTACTGGTGATTTTATCCAACGATGGTGTGCCATCGATGATTACAATCTCATAATCTCTAGCTAGCTGTTTGATATTAGCAGCCAATGTTTTTTCAGGTGTCCCAAAAGTTGGAATCAATGGTAAATCTTCACCTCGTAAACTAGACCAGCGTAATGCACTCTGGTTTGCATCAGCATCGGCAATGCAGACCTTATATCCACCATGAGCAAAGCATACCGCCAAATTCTGAGAAATAGTAGACTTACCTACACCGCCCTTCAAGCTTGTTACAGATATTATCATATTAATTAGTTTTGTGATGTGGTAATTTTATAAGCAATAGCAAAATATATAATGACTTTTTTAAGTTTATTAAAAAATAGGTAAAGCATATCAAGCAAGAAAAGGATATGGTTTTTAATTAGCAATGATATTGATAGTAAACGGTATATTATGACACATAAAAATACTTATACAAAAAGAGATTGTTCAATTAAGTGTGTCTGCTAACTTAGCTACCAATGAAGAAAAAACAGACAGTTGAGGGTCTTCTGACAGATCCCACGATGACAGCTCGCTTGAAAGAGCATCTTTACAGTAAGAAGGGTATTCTGGGTAAAGAGAGTCCCTTTAGTGAGATTTTACAAGAGATGGTCAACACGATGCTTGAGGGAGAGATCGACAGTTTTCTTGCTGAAGAACGATCCACAGGTAGTATTAATAAACGGAATGGGAAGACACCCAAACGAGTTTTGAGCGAAATGGGTTCTTTAGATATTTCGACACCTCGAGACCGTAACGGCGACTTTGAGCCAGAACTAATCGGCAAACGAGAACGAGAATTGAGTAGTGGCTTGGATGAACAGATTTTGGCGCTCTATGCTCAAGGGAACTCGGTGGAAGACGTCAGACGTTTGGTGGAAGATATTTATGGGGTTGGTATCTCTGCGGGGCGTATTTCACAGATTACCGATAAGATACTTCCTCAGATCCAAGAATGGCGTACAAGAATCCTACAAAGTTTCTATCCGATTGTATATTTGGATGCCATTCACTTCAAAGTGCGTCAGGACGGCAAATATACCCAGAGCGCCTTCTACACGGTTTATTCGGTAGATTGGGAAGGGAATCGGGATGTATTGGGGTTGTATATCAACTCGGGTGGCGAAGGAGCTAAGAAGTGGGGCTTAGTGATGGAAGACCTTAAGTCCAGAGGTGTGCTAGACATTTTAGTGGTGTGTACGGACGATTTACAGGGGTTCAGTGAACAGATTCAGGAGGTTTTTCCTCAATCTATTGTCCAAAAATGTATTGTCCACCAGATGCGGAATTCGCTAAAATACGTGGATGAAGTGGACAAAAAGGCAATCAGTAAGGATTTACGTCAGGTATATACATCCAGCACGGAAGAAAGTGCAAGAACTGCACTTGCCGCTTTTGAGGCCAAATGGGGTAAGAAATACAAATATATCCTCAAGCAATGGAGGGAAAACTGGGGAGAATTGATGGCCTTTTTGGACTTTCCATTACCGATGCGAAAAATGATTTATACGACCAATCCGGTGGAAGCACTTCATCGCATTATGCGTAAGTTGGTCAAAAGTAAGGCGGCTTGAGTATCAGAAACGGCTTTGTTAAAACAGCTCTATTTATCCATCACCAGGAACGAGAAATCATGGAAGAGAAAGGCGAATGGATGGACCTCCATCCAACGGGAAATCATGGAACTTTACCCACAGAGAGTACCGCAAAAATGTTAATTCCATAGGGACTGGCTAGGAGGCCTTCGGCCTCCTAGCCAGTCCCTGTCTTACATATTTTTTAACCTAGACACAGTTTAGTGAACTATTCCAGAATCTTTTGGAAATCGTGAGGGAAAAAAATTATAAAACAGATGATTACAATTGACAGTATAATATTGGGTGATAAAAAACTGTTTTGAGATTGAGTTTTAATTATTTCGTGAGTAAAGTAAAAGGTACAATTACCTGCCCAATGTATTGAACCAGTTGTCCAGATTTGTTTTGTTTTTACAAGTGGAATTATAAAAATAACTCCAAGAAGAAACAAGTAGCTGTAAGTTTCTATACCATCACCTAATCTGTAGATATGGTTCAACACATAGATTGATGATGAGACGAGAATAATTGCAATATTTCCTATTTTTTTTTTAGTATGTGCAAAAACATACCCTCTTGTAAGAATATCTTCTGAAAAAGATGAAAAGAAGTTACCAAAGACAAATAATGAAAAAGGGATTATTGCTTCTTTAATTGTTGGTACAAGTATAATTCTCTCAGCACCTGAAAGAATAGATATGGTAAATGTAACTCCATAAATTATAATTCCGATTAGCAATCCAAAGCCCATTTGTTTGAAAATTTTTGTAGACCTTATAAATCCCCAATCAGAGAAACCATTACCAAATTGCAGCTTTGCGATTAACCATGCAGTTACAAAAAATAATAATTGAATAGACAAGAAGCCTAAAGGGCTATTTTTCTTGACAATCATAAATTCTGCTATATGGTATAAACTAAATAGCAAAGTAAATCCTATAATGGGGCATCACCCAAATTTCGGGGAAATTCGCCACGAAAAGCATATAACTAAT
>NZ_JBMLSD010000408.1:0-3357 GCF_049240685.1 Flectobacillus sp. | reverse complement strand
CGTGAATGGATTAAGATATTTTGCTTTCATGATGGTAAAGGAGTAGTGCTAAAATTCAAAGTTAGATAATTTTTATGACTTAGTCGCCACTCATATATGGATTTGATTTTTAGCATTTTAAAACAAAATGATTATTCTCCTACGATTCAATTATACCTTTGTAAAAATTAAATATACCTGAATTAAGATATCTGTTTGATTGACTCTTAATTCATACAGATAGACTTTTTCCAATAAAAAATTATGAAATTCCGCAAAAACATTCAACTATTCAAAGAATACTCCTAAATTCAAGTGTTAATTCTGAAACAAAATGCCAGTTGTAAAACACTCTGATTACCAGCCTCCTCTATGGCTGCCAAATGGTCATTTTCAAACCATTTACCCTTCTCTATTTCGCAAGGTAGATGGAATAAGTTATCAGCGTGTGCGTTTATCAACGCCAGACCATGATTTTTTGGACTTGGATTGGTCAAAAGTTAATCCTAACGAAACTCATTCACAACGTCCACTTTTGATTTTATCACATGGTCTTGAAGGGGACTCTACCAGACAATATATCACGGGCATGGTCAGGTTGTTTAACCAACATCAGTTTGACTGTTTGGCTTGGAATTTTAGAAGCTGTTCGGGAGAAATCAACAAGCAAGTTCGTTTTTATCATAGTGGTGCCACCGATGATTTGGACTTGGTCATTAAGTACGCAGCGCAAAAATATAAGGAAATATACCTCATGGGCTTCAGCTTAGGAGGCAATCTTACCCTGAAGTATTTGGGTGAAAATGGCGAAAATCTTCGTCCTGAAATCAAAAAGGCTGTAACATTTTCCGTACCTTTGCACCTTTCTGGAAGTAGCTCCAAAATGGAAAGCTGGCAAGATTGGGTATATACCCGCCGTTTTAATAAAACTCTTACCAAAAAAATCCAAGAAAAGGCTGTTTACTTTCCTGAAAACATCAACACTACAAATTTGTCAAAAATACGCACCCTGCGTGATTTTGACAATTATTACACTTCACAACTTCACGGATTTAAAGATGCAGAAGACTATTATCAGAAAAATAGTTCCCTGTATTTTATTGAAAAAATCCAAATACCCACTTTAATAATTAATGCCCAAAATGACCCTTTTTTATCGAAAGAATGTTTTCCTTTCGATAAAGTCAGTCGCTTAGAAAAGGTATTTTTCCAAGCTCCTGAAAAAGGTGGACATTGTGGGTTTATGCAAAAAGGCTATGAGCAAACCCTCTGGTCAGAATATCAAGCATTAAGCTTTTTATCCAAAAACTAGCAACGAGTACCAAATAGGTTAACCAATATATAAAACTAGAGTTTCAAATCCGTAGGAAAAGGCTTTGACCCTGACTTGCGACATACAGTAAGAACATGTTGACTAAAACAGCAGAACATCAAGTAAATTTCGTCATTGATTTTGACAGCACTTTCACAAAAGTAGAAGGTCTTGACGAGTTAGCAGCCATTGCATTGGCAGGAAACAAAGACAGCGAAAAAATTGTCGGTGAAATCAAAGCGATTACCGACAAAGGTATGTTGGGTGAAATCGGTTTTGCTGACTCCTTGAAGGCTAGAGTAGCTTTATTGCCAGCACACCGCGACCATGTAAATACTTTGATTGAGTTTTTGATGGGTAAAATCTCCGACTCATTTGCTCGTAACAAAGAGTTTATCTCGATGTATAGTGAAAATATCTACATTGTATCGAGTGGTTTCAAAGATTTTATTGTTCCTGTAGCGGTGTCAATGGGCGTGAAAGAAGAAAATGTTTTTGCCAATACATTTACCTACGATGCCGAAGGAAATATCACGGGTTATGACGAAAATAACTTACTTTCTCAAGATAAAGGTAAAGTAAAATTACTCCAAGCTTTACAATTAGAAGGCGATGTATATGCAATTGGTGATGGCTATACCGACTACGAACTTCGTGAGTCTGGTTTGGCCAATAAGTTCTTCGCTTTCATCGAAAACGTTGAGCGTCAAAAAGTTGTAGAAAAAGCTGATGAGGTTGTAGCTTCATTAGACGAATTCCTATATATCAATGGCTTGAGCCGTTCTCAATCTTATCCAAAATCAAAAATCAAGGTTTTATTGTTGGAAAACGTTCACCCAAAAGCTGTTGCAGCTTTCAAAAATGAAGGTTTTCAAGTAGAATTATTGAAAGGTGCTTTGGACGAAGAAGAACTAATCGAGCGAATCAAAGGTGTTTCTATTTTAGGTTTACGTTCTAAAACTAATCTTACCAAACGTGTGCTTGAGCATCCAAATGCTAGTCGTTTGATGGCCGTTGGGGCATTCTGTATTGGTACCAACCAAATCGATTTAGCAGAATGTGAAAAACGTGGTATCGCCGTATTCAATGCACCATATTCTAACACTCGTTCGGTGGTAGAATTAGCCATTGGGGAAATGATTATGTTGACTCGTGACATTTTTACGAAGTCAAATAAAATGCACCAAGGTGTTTGGGACAAATCAGCGACTAACTCTTACGAAATTCGTGGTAAGAAGCTCGGTTTGGTAGGTTATGGTAGCATTGGTACACAACTTTCGGTTATTGCAGAAGCAATGGGTATGGAAGTTTACTTCTACGATGCTGTTGATAAATTGGCCTTGGGTAATGCCAAAAAATGTAAAACTCTTGAAGAACTATTGAGCATTTCTGACTTTATCTCTATGCACGTTGATGGTCGTAAGACTAACTCAAATATAATTGGAGAAAAAGAATTTGCTATGATGAAAGACAACGTCATCTTCATCAACCTTTCAAGAGGTCATGTAGTAGATATTCCAGCTTTAGTAAATGCCTTGAAATCGGGTAAAGTTTGGGGAGCGGCTGTTGACGTATTCCCTTACGAACCAAAAACCAACGATGAGGAGTTTATGAACGAATTGCGTAGTTTGCCAAGAGTCATTTTGACTCCACACATTGGTGGCTCTACGGAAGAAGCTCAAGCAAATATCGGTGAATTTGTACCAAGCAAATTGTTGCAGTTCATGAACAACGGTAGCACTTACGGTTCGGTAAACTTCCCAGAATTGCAATTACCAGCTTTGGAAGATGCACACCGTTTATTGCACGTACACCAAAACGTACCAGGTATTTTGGCCAAAATCAACGGTATTTTTGCAAAATACAATGTTAACATCAAAGGTCAGTATCTTAAAACAACCAACAACATCGGTTATGTAATCACTGACGTAGCAAAAGAGTATGCAGACGAGATTGTAGAAGAGCTAAAAGGCTTGGATAATACCATCAAATTTAGAATGTTGTATTAAAATCTTGTATTCTTATATCTTTGTGCCACGTATTTCGTGGCACAAGTTTTTTATCCC
>NZ_JBMLSD010000407.1:0-1536 GCF_049240685.1 Flectobacillus sp. | reverse complement strand
CTTTGTGCCTTTGTGCCTTTGTGCCTTTGTGCCTAAGCCAAACCCAGCTCTTCTTACCTCAAACTTGACAAACTATTATGCTACGACGCAATTTTCTACAAAACCTTATGTTAGGCACAGGAGGCTTATCTGCCTTGCCTTTTGCCAGTCCTGCGACTAATCAAAATCTACAACGTATTCTTGGTTATGCTCCTCAAAAGGATGTTACTACTGACGAAGATTATTGGGCACAAATCCAATTGGCCTTTTCGGCTTCGCCCAATTTGATTAATATGAGCAATGCAGGGGTTAGCCCACAACCAATTATGGTACAAGATGCCCTTACTCATTATAACAAACTTTCTAACGAAGCGCCAACGTATTATATGTGGCGTATTTTGGACGAAAACCGTGAGGCTGTTCGTGGTAAGTTGGCAGATTTGGCAGGTTGTTTACCCGACGAAATAGCCATAAATCGTAATGCTACAGAGGCTTTGGATACGATTATTTTGGGTTTAGAACTACAAAAAGGCGATGAAGTGATTATGTCCTTGCAAGATTATCCGAATATGCTCCATGGCTGGCGACAGCGAGAAAAGCGCGAAGGTATTGTGATGAAATATGTCAATCATAATCCTTTGCCTTGTGAGGATAACGATTTGTTAGTGAGAAGATATGTCGATTTGGTAACTGAAAACACTAAAATTGTTCATGTTACGCACATGATTAACTGGACGGGACAAATTTTACCCGTAAAAGCTATTGCTGAGGCAGTAAAAAAGAAAAATCCTAAGATTAAAGTAGTAGTGGATGCGGCGCATACCTTTGCGCAAATTGCCTTTAAAATTCCCGATTTAGGCTGTGATTATCTGGGCGCTAGTTTGCATAAATGGCTTTGTGCACCTTTTGGTACAGGTTTACTTTGGGTCAAAAAAGAACATATTGCTAGTTTATGGACACATACCCCTTCCGATAATCCATTGAAAGATGATATTCGAAAATTTGAAGGACTTGGCACACGTTCCTTTCCGATAGAAATGGCAATTGGTCATGCTGTAAACTTCCATCATACTATTGGTACTGAAAGAATCCAAAAAAGGTTACAATATCTCAAAAACTATCTATTGACTCGTTGTGTAGATTTACCCAATTTTTATACCCAAACATCTTTAAAATCTGAATTTTCTGGAGCCATCGCACTCATAGGTTTTAAGGGAATGACCTCTGGAGAATTACACAATCATCTCATGAAAAAAGCGAGGATTTACACCTCGCCAGTCACTTGGGAGAATATTGTAGGTGTGCGAGTAACCCCTCATATTTATACGCCAATCAAGGATATGGATAAAGTGATTTTGACGCTTCAGGATATAGCAAAGGAACATCTCAAAGCTATTTCGAAGTAGGTTATTAAGTAGAAAAACGTTATTAGTTAACAGTATATTGGTTGTTGGAAGGTATTCATAATCAAAAGGTTATAATTGAATTTCAACTCAGATATACTATTTAGTTAATCTTTCCGACTAAGTAGCAGGAAAGATTAAACCAATAGTATCT
>NZ_JBMLSD010000406.1:0-11822 GCF_049240685.1 Flectobacillus sp. | reverse complement strand
CGTTCATCACTTTTTACGGTAAACTTAAACTGTCTTTCTCCACCAGGAGAACGAAGCTTAACGATATAATTCCCTGAATTCAAAGGATATAAAGACTTCAAAACTACACTATTAGCATCCGAAGCAGCCTCTTGTTCGCAAGGAACACCCAAGCCCGACTCCGTACCCACCAATGCTGTCACATTGGTGTTGCTATCAACTGTAACGGTAATCACATTACGGTCATTTTGTCGAGCCACAATGATAGGCGAGGTAATCTTAGCCGCAATCGAGGTATAGACATTAAACTGTCCATCTTGCTCATATTCTACTATGCGATAATACTCTGAATAGCGAAGAATTTTGGAATCAGTGAAGGTGAATTGGAGTCTCTCATCGGCCATGCTTTCTTTTACTGGAATTTCACGAATGTCGAAGAAAGTGTCATTGTCTTTACTACGTTGAACGATATATCTTGCAGGACGATGCCCCTCGGTACTCACCCAGCTAAGTACGGCTCGGCTATCGTCATTTACTTTTACATCAAACAAGACATCACGACTTGAACGCGTTTTGATTTGAGACTGTGCACAAAAGGAAATTCCCATGACAAGGAGACCCATCATAGCTAAAGCTAAGGAAAACTGTTTCATAGAGGTTGTTTAGAAAATAAAGTTTGGGTTCAATAAAGATAGGTATCTGCTACAAATGGCGGGATAGCAAATATTATTTCAAATTTAGCACTTTTTTAATAATATTTTTACATAAAATTATAAAATTTCAATATTTAATTATAAAAAAAGACTTTAATTCAATAGTGTCTAAACTCTGAAAAAAGTTTATAACTAAAGAATTAAAGCCTTAATAGAAAAGCTATTTAACTGAAAATCAAATATTTCACAAAGAACACTATTTCTTAGTTCTTTGTATTTTTACCATTTCAGGAGTAATGGCGCTTGCTTTATTACCAAAACTTTTACGAATGTACGTAAGCACATTCGCAATCTCTTTATCACTTAAGAAATCATGAGAGGGCATTTCATTCGAATAACTTTCTCCCGCAACTTCTACTCCTTTTAGTCCATTCAAAACCACCTTAATCAATCGTGCTGAATCACCCAAAACCCATTCATTCTGGATTAATGGTGGATTCAAATTAGGGACGCCACTCCCATCTTCTTGATGGCAAGCCAAGCAATAATTTTCATAAACAAGCTGACCCGAATCCGCCAATATGACCTTATGAGAAGTAGTTTTTTGACCGTATCTTGCTGAAACTGCCGAACCCAACATGCCTAACAACAACAAACAAGTAATTATATATTTGAACATGAGTTGATATTTAGTTTTTGATAACTCTCCAAACTTTTCCTTTTACCGAATCACTGATATACAATGAACCGTCTGGTCCTTGCGCCAAACCCATTGGGCGCGCCTTTGCTTCGTTAGGATTTTTGATTTCGCTACCACCTGCAAAACCTTCTGCAAATACTTCATATTCGCCTGATGGCTTTCCATTTTTTCCAAAAGGAACAAAAGCCACAAAATAACCACCTTGTTTCAACGGAGCACGGTTCCATGAGCCATGAAAACAAATAAATGCACCATTTTTATATTTTGCAGGAAGCATATTTCCTGTGTAAAACAACAAAGCATTTGGCGCCCAGTGCGCAGGGAAAGCCATAATTGGCTGGTCTTTACCTTCGCATCGTTCTTGAATTTTGCCATCACCACCATATTCTGGCGCTAACATTTTTTTGTTTTGGAAGCGATCATGGTAACAATACGGCCAACCAAAATCAGAACCTTTTTTTACCAAACAAAACTCTTCTGAAGGCAATTCTGCATTTTGCTCGGCATTGTACAAAGTCGAAAACATGGTATTCAACTGGTCACGACCGTGTTGCATCGCATACAATTCACCTTGTTGTTTGTTCCAATCCAAACCTACCACATTGCGTAAGCCCGTAGCATAACGCACACCATCAGCTTGTTTTTGGTTTTTCTTGTTGGCATCAAACTGCCAAATGCCACCATGCCATTCCAAAATCGGGCATGGGTCCATTCCTTTAGAACCTTTTTGGCGGTTTTTCTCCTGACAAGCATTTGATGGAGCACCAAAGGTTACATATAAATGCCCTTTGTCGTCCAACTCAATTGACTTCGAGCCGTGTTCGCTATAATGTTCCAATCCCGTTACGATTGTTTCGCCAGCAGCCTCGTCTACTTTTCCATCCTTCATCGGATAGCGAACGACTGATGTATCAGACGAAGCATATAGATACCCATTGCCAATGACGATACCAGTACCCAAAAAGTTTCCAAAGGAAGTATTTTGGTCAGCTTTGCCATCACCATCGGTATCTTTCAACACAACGGTACCTTTGCCGTTGACCAATTTATTCAGACGGACATATACATCGCCATTGGATGCTACAGCCAAATGACGAGCTTTTCCCAAGCCATCGGCTACCACCAAGGCACCGATGCCCTTTGGAAGAGTCAAACCACCGTTATCAACATCAGCTTTTAATTTGATAGATTTCTGTACTTTAGAAGATTTCTTAGGAGCTGTGCTGGCCAACAACGAAGTGTTTATCAACAGCCCAAACAAAGCGGAGAGAATAATGCTTTTTTTCATTAGAAAATGATTTTAGTGCCGATTTTTAGTTTTAACCAATGAACATACGCCATTGGCTTGGTTAATGATGTTTTAACCAAAACTACAAAATTCGATAAAATGTTCTGTTGGGCTTTACTGGCTAGGGTTTTGTGTCAGGAAACACCTCGTTTTCCAGAGCAATAAAATTGACTAACTCATACGATTTATTGAACATTGGAATAATTTGTACTTTACACAAATAAGGTTCTCCATTAGGACGATAATTTGTGAGAACCCCTTCCACAGGAATTCGCTTTTGGATATGCTCGCGTATCAATGCTCGCACGTCGGCTTCGGTATCTTTTCCTTGCAAAAATTTAGGTTTTTTACCTCTGGCAAATGTGGGAGTGTAACCAGTCATGCGCTCAAAACCAGTGCTTGCTAGCAAGATAGTTTGTTGAGGGTCGGTAATCACTACCGCATGAGCAGAATTTTTGAGGTGTAAACGAAAATCTGCCCAGCGTATCCAACCTTGTTTGATGGCATAACGGCAAATAATCTCATAATCATTTTGTGCCTCCTCGGATAAGGCAATAGGTGGTGACATAAATTCATTGCCAATAAGTAGCGGATGAATTAAGCGGATGTTCTTAAACGCATCCGAACTACTGTCTGAGGACAAATCAAACATATAAGTTTTGTTTAAGGTCTTGCGATATTTTAGTAAAAAATAAAGAGTAAATGAATAAGAAACATAGATTTTGTTTGAACTTTTTATAAAATCTAATAAACAAAACAAAAAATAACATACTGATTATCAAATACTTCAGTTTTAAATATACATAAAAAGCTATGATTTATTACTCTTTTGACTCAAGTTTTTTTTTGACCACGAAATGTAACATTATTTATATCTATCTGACTGTTAGTGTGGTTATGGAAAATTGTGGAGAGGTAAATTAGGACTACACGAAAGTTTTTTATTTGCTCAAAATAAGTCCTATTTCTTGGCATCTTTCGTTGCTGTGTCAACCAATGACGTCGATTAAAACTCATTCGTTACGAGTGAACACATTCACCCACTAAGTGGAATCACCTTTTTCCTAATACAAAAAAAGAGTCCGTAAAACCCTAGTTCCACGGACTCTTTTTTATTGAAAAATCATTCACAATTCACTCATTCATCATTCACAATTATTCAATCGTTACGATTTTGGATAAGTGATTCCAGAAACTTGGATATGATTTTACGACCACGTCTGGTTCTTCGATTACTACATCTTCTACCAATGCCAATGGTGCAAAAGCCATCGCCATGCGGTGGTCGTCGTAAGTATGTACTGATACAGGCACCGCTTGACGTTCGGTTGCAGCAGGAGTCAATTGGTATTTATGATTGGTTTCGACTTCTTTCAAGGTTGCGCCAAATTTGATTAACTCATTTTGAAGCGCCATAATACGGTCTGTTTCTTTCACTTTCAAAGACTCAATTCCTGTCAGGGTCAACGGAATATTTTTGGCAGCAGCTACTACACAAATCGTTTGCGCTAAATCTGGACAGTTAGTAAAATCCCATTCCAAGGATGTAGCAGGCTCGATTTTGGTCAATTTAAAACCACGACCCGTATATTCTGACTTCACACCCAAGTGGCTCATAATATCAGTTACTACCGAGTCGCCTTGTAGAGAATTTTCTTTCAGTCCTAACAATTCCAAAGAAGCATCAGCCTTATCAGACAAAGCCACAACTGAGAACCAATAACTCGCACCAGACCAGTCTGATTCAACGGCATACTGGATAGGATTATAGGCTTGTGGAGCTACAGTGATAGTTTTTGCGTCCCAATCTGCCTGAGCTTGTACACCAAATGCCTCCATTTGTTTCAAAGTCATTTCGATATATGGCTTCGACCCCAACTCACCTGTAATTTCCAAGGTTAAGCCTTCTGGCAACAAAGGCGCTACCATCAACAATGCCGAAATATATTGAGAACTCACATCTCCACGAATCGCCAAACGGCTGTTTCCTTTAAAATCAAAACCATTTAATTGTAATGGAGGATAGCCTTCCGTTTTTACATAGTCGATTTGAGCCCCTAATTCGCGCAAGGCATCTACCAAAATACCAATAGGGCGCTCGCACATGCGAGGCGTACCTGTCATGGTTTTGATTTGACCCGTTACCGCATAATAAGCAGTCAAAAAGCGCATAGTTGTGCCAGCATCAATCACGTCGGCGATAGGGTCGTTAGACGCCAACAAGCGCATCATCGTTTGGGTATCACGAGCTTCGGCAAGGTTCGATAAGTTGTCGTGACCTTTGGCGAGTGCATTGATAATCAAGGCACGGTTAGATTCTGATTTTGAAGACGGTAAAGGAATTTCCGTTTGGAAAGACTGTTGTACTTTGTGTAATAATAACTTTTTCAAGGTCAATGTCGGATTGTGGATGTCAGAGTCGAGCTTTGGCATCGTTTATTTGGTTAATTAGAATCTTCCAAAGCATTGGCAAACGCCAGCGTTTGGATTCTTTTCAGAAGAATAACAAAATTAATCCAAGAACCTAATCTTTCCTAATTTGTTACATGAATCGCACGACCAAGCGTCGTTTCTGACTGATTTTATATTTAGGATAAGAAAGAGGTTTGGCTATTAGCCCAATGCCAATACAAACGCCACTAAAGGCCAATAACCCAGGGCTAAGCTTGACAGGTTGATTACGCTGAACTTGATTGAGCACATCAATCAAGGAAAACATCACACCACCTGCCGCAATTGTCCCTGCTCCTTTGGATACGAAGGGGATATGTCGATACGGTGAGAAAATCATATCAATATCTTTGAGCGCAATTTCGGAAGTAACATGGCTATCTTCGTCTGTAAAGAAAAATGTGCTATCAGCAATTTGCTCGATTCGTCCTGTAAATCGCATATTTTTTCCAATCAATTGAAATGAAATATCGCTTTCTTCAAAAAAGCGGAGTTTTCGTGCATAGCCTTTAGCGTATTCTATTGCCAAATACTTAATGGGAGTATATTTTCCTGTGCTGTCAACAGCTTTTCGGATACGTCCCAATCTTTCATTTTGACCTAAAATACTTAAACTCGTCAAGCTTAATAATATTACAAGCAATAATCTCATGATATAATGATGAAGATGTTATCAGTTAACGGTATATCTGTTACAACATCAAACGACTAGTTCTATTTTATTCCATAATCAGGTTTAAATTATCTAATAACAGATACACCATTAACAGATAACGACGATTCTATTCAGGAAATTGACTTTTATCTAGTCCTGGAATTAGTTTTAAGGCATTTTTGTAATAAACTTTTTTCAAAATATTATCCGAAAGACCTAGCCCGTACATTCTCCAGAAAGCATGATATTTTTTGTGATAGGGAAAATATTCATCGTTGGTTTCCAATACTCTAAAATAAGTTGCGTATTCAGATGGCACCCATGAGTCTTTTCCAAAGAGGATTCGATCTTGACGTTTTTCAAAAAATCTTTTAGCTGTATGTGGCTGACGCCCAAGCTCTGCAATCACCGCCCCTATTTCGACATACATATTGGGCATTTCGTCCATTAGGCTATCCAATTTGGGTAAATTATTGGGAAACCATCCCATGTGTGCCGCTATAAAATTAGTTTTAGGATTTTTCTTGAAAACATTATGTTGTTGTTCTATAAGTTGCTCCCAAGTAAAATCATTTGATTTTTCTCCTGCATTACGCTTTCTATCTGGGTGCAACTTGAGTTCGAGCCAGCGCTCGTTAAAACGGTCAACTGGTTGCCAAAAACGCTCTGGGTCAGCCGTATGAATCAGTACAGGGATTCCTAATTCGCCAGCTTTTTTCCAGATTGGGTCTAAGCGTGGGTCATCAACACGCACCAATTTATCACCATCTTTTACCGAAAAACCAAGATTTTTATAAATTTTCAACCCTTTAGCACCACGCAGTTTTACATCATCTTCAAGCGTTTTTACCGCTTTTTCGGTCCATCCTTTGGTATTGATATTGGCAAAATCAATATTGGTAAATACCGCAAAACGACTTGGATAATACTGTTTGATTTGTTCAATTTGTTTTGTCAGCGTTTGAGTACTTTTGGTTTCATCACTTGTCCAACCTCTCCCGCTCAAATTCACCATCAATTTCATATTGAGGGTGTTCATCTCTGTAATCAGTTTATCCAAATTTTCTTTTTCTTCATGTAAATTCCACTGATGATTATGAACATCGATAAAAGGAAATTTGGCTTTTGTGGTAATATGTTCGGGCACGACCAAAGTAGATTTGGGCTCGTACTCTTCAAAATTCACCGTAATTTGTTGAGCATAAGAGCTCATACTCAGTAGTAAAGCAGACAATAGTAAATAATTAGATTTCATACAATTAGAGGAATTAATTCAGGTAGTTGTGAAGGAAAAATATGATTCAGCAAATCTTTATTCGAGAGATAATTGAGGATTTTCTTCATCGTCGGGCAAAATACTAACTGAGCCATAACGAAAACGACCTTGGTATATTTCGAGTAAATGTTCTAAACGCCAAGCAGTAATATCGAGTTGACTAAGGGGTATTTCTTGAATTCGTCCATTGTTGACAAAAATAAGATTTTCAGTATAGATATTTTTTTTTACCTCTGGCTTAATATGCAGCCCATGTACCAAAGCCCAAGATACAAAGGGTTGTCCAAACAATTGTATGCCTTCTTGCGAAAGGATAATCTTAGGTTGAGGTTTATGGTGTTTCATATAAATCCAACCCAGATAAGAAGCTAATATCAGCATACAAAGCCCTGACCATAATTCGGCTTGGTTCAAAAAATACACCATATACAGCAAAGCCCCCAAAGTGCCAACCAGCAGCATATAGCGGTCTTGAGCTTTGGTAAAAATGGTCGTAACCTCTGGAATATCTGGATCATCTTCAAATACTGAAAGTTCGTTTGGGTCGGTCATGCTTGATTAATGGTGAATGATGAATGGTGAATGGTGAATATAGTTGGTTTTCAAGCTATACTCAAGTCTAAACACCAAAACGCCCTTTACTCTGTTTGTCGAGTAATATGACTAATAACTTCTTTTACTTATTCGGAATTATTGCTCTAAGTAAAACATTTTCTTACCAGAATCATTCCATTTTTAGATACTTTAACATTTTTATCTATAAAATAAGAACAGCCGACATGGATATTTGTCGGCTGCTTTTTACAAAGTCAAAAAGATATATTTCGAAAAGAGTTTCGTTTCTACAGAAAATCAATTCAATCTTGGGTCTGTGGGATAATTGGCCATTACCTTAAAATCGCCCCCCATGCCCTTGAGGACTGTTCGCCAAAAAGAGTCAGAAGGCGTATCAAATACGATTTCGGAAGTTGCCGAAGCCACAATCCACGAATCTTTTTCGAGTTCGTCTTTGAGCTGACCACCGCTCCAACCCGAATAGCCCAAAAAGCAACGAATATCTTCAGGGTGAAGCACGCCATTATTCAAAAGGCGTTTTACTTGTTCGAAATTTCCACCCCATACAACGCCTTTGAGCAACTCTTGTCCACCATCAATCAAATCAGGACGGCGATGCACAAAATGCAGGGTGTTTTGCTGAACAGGCCCACCGATGAACAAGGGAACATCAGGATATACATTTTCTTCTAGGACATCGGCAAGTACCAGATTAGAAGTTTGATTGAGTACCAAACCAAAAGACCCGTAGGAATTATGATGCTCACAAATTAACACTACGCTTCGCTCAAAATTAGGGTCGCCTAAGAAAGGCTCAGAAATAAGCAAGTTGCCCCTATTTACAATCCTGTTCTTCATAATATTCCACGTTTGAGTGTTAAACTAGTACTACAAAAACTAACTTTGTAATGCTTTCTGGCAATAGCGTAAGCACCAAAATTTTCATGGCTGATACACGTATCAGTATTAATCGTACATATTAAAAATACAATGCAAGTGCCAAAACTCCAAACGCTTTTTCTGTCTCTGGGCTCAAATTTGGGCAATCGTGAAGAGAATTTGAATCAGGCAATACAGCTTATTAGACAAAACATCGGTACAAATCTTTCTATTTCAAATATTTATGAAACTGAGCCTTGGGGCAACTTAAATCAAGCAGGTTTTTTGAATTTGGTATTAAAAATTGAAAATTTTTGCTTTCTTCCTCACGAGATTTTAGAAAAAATCCAAAAAATAGAAAATGAGCTAGGTCGAGTACGAGTAGAAAAATGGGGAGAACGTTGTATAGATATTGATATTATTTATTTCGATGAGTTGATTATTGAAGATACCCGATTGGTTATTCCTCATCCATTTATACAAGAACGTAAATTTGTACTAGTGCCTCTTGCAGATATTGCTCCCGACTGGATTCATCCTATTTTACAAAAAACAACCTTACAAATGTTAGAAGATTGCCCTGATAGCGGTTGGATAAAAGTATATGAAGGTTTGTAATTGGAGATATTGGAGGTAACTTTCTGATTTCAGAAGTAGTCTTATTTAGTAAGTAATTGTGCAGAATTAGATTAAAGTTATGTGTTTAGGCACTAGGCAACAGGCACAAGGCAAAGAGTGTTAAAATGTTTTTGCCTATTGCCTATCGCCTAAACACGGTGTTACTTCAATGGAATAATTAACTTTTCTCCTTTTTCGGTAATATCTCGTGTTTTTTTGTTGGCTTGCATGATTAATGCTTTAGGTACGCCATATTTTTGAGCAACCACCCTTAGCACATCTCCCGAACCAACGACGTGTACTTTCAATACCTTAACCTTCAACTTTGTTACGCCTACTTTTATGCCCTCTGGATTAACGGTAGGATTGAGTTTTTGAAGAGATTGCCACTTAAGGTTATATCGATTAGCGATGCCAAAAAAGGTTTCACCTGCCTGCACAACGTGCGTAATAGTCTCTCCTTTAGTGAGGCTAAGCTCCGAAGCTTTGGGAGTGTCTTTTTTCTCAGTTTGAGGTTTGACACTTTCCTTATTTTTGGAGTCAAGCTTTTTGTCTTTTTTTGCTTTTGTTCCTTCCTCCTTATCATTTGATTTTTTATCCTCCGATTCCTTATTTTCAGCCTCCTTTTCATCTTCATCGGATGAAGTTTCGGCAACAACAGGAGACTCACGATTGTTGTCAATCACAGCAATGCTATCATTACCTGCGTTGGTAAGTTCGTTGTCAGAAATAGAGTCTTCTTTTAAGTATTGCCAGCCAACGTAGAGTAACGCAGCAATCAGCCCCAATAATACTAATAAAGTGATATTAGGGATTTGCGAACTTTCTTCGACTGGTCGAGGGTTTTTTTTATCTTCCATCTTCGTAAGGTTAATTAAGGCCAGAAATTGGGAAATGTTTTCTCAATAATCTTTACCTAAGTTAACGATTGAACTTGTAAGGGAAAGAGATTTTGTCCAAATAATTTATTGAATGGTTTTTTTTAGCTCAGTTACCATATCATCAACTTTACTGCTCAATTGTTTTTTGTAACTCGCTAATGTTTCTGCAATTGCGGGATTCTCAATACCAATCATTTGTACAGCCAAGATTCCTGCATTTTTTGCACCATTAAGGGCAACAGTCGCCACAGGCACACCCGAAGGCATTTGCAAAATAGAAAGCACCGAATCCCATCCATCAATCGAGTTTGATGATTTTACGGGTACCCCAATTACTGGCAAAGTAGTCACCGACGCTACCATTCCTGGAAGGTGAGCTGCACCTCCTGCACCTGCAATAATTACCTTGATTCCTCTTTCACGAGCTGTTTGTGCATATTCAACCATTTTGAGGGGTGTACGGTGAGCAGATACAATGTCAATTTCGTAGTCTACGCCTAATTCTTTGATAACGTCGGCAGCTTCTTGCATAACTTTTAGGTCAGAGATGCTACCCATAATGATTCCTACCATTGGATTGTATTGGTTTTGATAAATGAAATGACTACTAATAATTTATGCGATTACTTTCAGTGTATTTTTTACGAAATCTACTTTTTCTTTCAATTTCTCTAAATCGTTTTCTACCACTGTTACATGTCCCATTTTGCGAAAGGGCTTAGTGGTGGTTTTGCCATACAAAAATGGATACACTCCGTCAATTGCCAACACCTCGCTCATTCCTGCATATTGGGCATGGCCTGAATAACCGTCTTCGCCCAAAAGATTCACCATGGCAGCGGTGCTATGAGCAGTAGTATCGCCAAGTGGTAATCCCAAAACTGCACGTAAATGTTGTTCAAACTGCGAAGTATGGTTTGCACGGATGGTATGGTGGCCGCTGTTGTGTGTGCGAGGAGCTACTTCGTTGATTAAGACTTCGCCATCCTTTGTCAGGAACATTTCTACAGCGAGTAAACCTACTATTCCTAATTTTTCAGCGGTTTCGATAGCGATTGATTTGGCTTTTTCGCTGATATCTACCGAAATATCGGCTGGAGCAAAAAGGTATTCAACCAAGTTATGTACAGGATGGAATACGCATTCTACAGTAGGAAAGGTTTTGCATTCGCCTTGTTCGTTACGGGCTACGATTACGGCAATTTCTTTAGCAAAGTCTACTGCTTTTTCGAGGAGACTTGGTTCTGTAAAGGCAAGGTGCACCTCGTTGGCAGAGCTAATGCGCTGAACACCTTTTCCATCATAACCGCCACGACCGAGTTTATTAAACGCTGGCAAGAAATCAACATTTTCCGCTACGGCGTCGGCATTGTCGGTTAATACAAAATCCGCTGTTGGGAGTTGATGCTCACGATAGAATTGCTTCTGGATACGCTTATCTTGAATGAGCTCCAATACTTCTGGCTGAGGAAAAACCTTTTTGCCTTCAGATTGAAGTTTTTTCAAAGCATCGAGGTTCACATTCTCGATTTCGATAGTGATTACTTCGCAGTCTTGACCGAAAGCATACACTGTATCAAAATCAAGGAATGAGCCACACACAAACTCAGGTGCAATTTTGGCACAGGGAGCGTTCGGGTCTGGATCGAGAGCCTTCACATGAATGTCTAAATCGATAGCGGCTTGGAGCATCATACGGCCTAACTGGCCACCGCCTAAAAGTCCTAATTTGAAATTTTTTGAGAATACTGGCATGATTTGTAGCACGAAACCAAGAATCGTGTTTATTTATACCCCAAAATTACTGCTAAATATTGAAAGGTTATTAAATTTGTTGTGTATCAAATCAAGACATTTCATGAAAAATTCAATAAACCTTCGTTTTGG
>NZ_JBMLSD010000405.1:0-2251 GCF_049240685.1 Flectobacillus sp. | reverse complement strand
TTGAACTAAACCTTCGGTAGCATAAACCGAATAAAATTGTATTTTTCAAAAATAATTAAAAACCTCATACATTATGACAACAAAAAAAAGAATTTTGAAGAATTAAGAGAAGACAAGCTTCTTAATCAAGCAAAGCGAGAAGTACCTGAATTTGAAGCACTACTCAATCGTTTTGAGCGCAACATTTCAGTGCTTGGTAAAAGTCAATCTACCTTTGAGAATTATGCTCGACATGTAGCTTCCATTTCGCTTTATTTTGGTAAAATACCCACCCAACTCGATCCTGAACAAGTACAAGATTACTTGTACTTTGTTCAGAAGAAATCAAAAACACCCTCACAATCTTATTTCAAGCATACGGTTTATGGCCTTCGTTTTCTTTTGAAATCTGAGGGTTTACCCTATGAATTTTTACGATTACCTTCTATCAAACACGAGAAGAAACTACCCGTTGTTTTGAGTAAAGAAGAAGTATGGCAGATGCTTCAAAAAGCCAAGCTTCTCAAGCATAAAATATTGATTGGCCTTCTTTATGGCTGCGGATTACGTTGTATGGAAGTGCGTAATGTGCGTATTCAAGACCTTGATTTTGACCGTAAACAGTTGCGAGTGGTGCAAGGAAAGGGCAAAAAAGACCGATATGTGCCGCTTTCTGAACATCTCATTCGGGGCTTGAAAGTATATCTTGAAGCAGAAAAACCCAAAGACTGGATTTTTAACGGACAACCGCTAGCCAATCGTGCAGGTGGCGATTTTGATTCTCGTTATTCGCAAAGAGGCGTGCAATGGGCTATCAAGCAAGCAAGTGCCCTTGCGGGCATCAAAAAAGAGGTATGCGTGCATACACTCCGCCATTCCTATGCGACTCATTTGCTTGAAGATGGACTCGATATTGTTTCCTTGAAAAATCTATTGGGACATGAAAACATTGAAACCACCATGGAATATTTACAAATTGCACAACTATCCTCGCAAAAAGTATTCAGTCCGTTAGATACTCTTTTTGAACAATGCAGCCGGCTTGGGAAGTAGCCGATGTACTCAATAAAATAGGAAATCGCATTGGGGATTTATCCCTAAACACTTGGCAGTTAAGAACCCTTTCGGCACTCAAAAAATGTAGGACGTCCGCCTTAGGCGGACATATTGATGCTTGTGATGCCTGCGGCATCATCAGCATTAGTTACAATTCTTGCAGAAACAGGCACTGCCCTAAATGTCAAGGGAAAAATCGGGATGATTGGATACAAGCTAGAGAAACTGAACTCTTACCTGTACCATATTTCCATTTGGTATTCACGCTTCCCGATAGTATCAATTCATTAGCGATTCATGACCCAAAGTTGGTTTACGCCACTTTATTTGAAGCTGCTTGGGAAACGTTGTTTGCCTTCGGCAAAAACAAAGGTGTTAAGATGGGCATGATTGCCATTTTGCACACTTGGGGACAGAATTTAAGTCTGCATCCACATTTACATTGTATTGTGCCTGGTGGTGGTATTGACAAAAATGGAAACTGGCAAAACATAAGAGGCGATGGGAAATTTTTGTTTTCAGTTAAAGCACTATCAAAAGTCTTTAGGGCTAAATATTGTGAGAAAATTAAAATTAAAGACCTTGAACAATATCAAAAAATAAGAACAAAATTATGGGATAAACAATGGGTTGTTTTTGCTAAAAGACCCTTCGGAAGTCCGAAATCGGTTGTTGAATATTTAGGTCGATACACGCATAAAATTGCCATCAGCAATCATCGAATTAAGCATATCGATCAGAAAACTGTAACCTTTGATTATAAGGACTACAAACACAACGGGTTTAAAAAGCAAATGACCTTAAGCCACGAGGAATTCATACACCGATTTGCTTTACACATATTACCCAAGCGTTTTGTAAAAATTCGACACTTTGGGTTTTTGAGTAGCAATTGGAAAAGACAAAAGCTAAAGCTTTTGCAGGGAAAATTGAAAGCTAAAACTGTTGAAAAAAAGCAAAAAGCGACCCCAGTTAGGAAATGCTCTTGTTGCAAAATTGGCATTTTACACACCTTAGCCATTTTCGATAAGCGAGGACCGCCTGCTTGGTATCTTGGTGGTAGCCAAAAACCAGTAGCCCTTAAAAACTAATTTTATGGGTAAGGGCACTTGTGCCCAAATGTGAAGGAAAACACGCAAAAAAACCATTTACTGCGCTGCAAAAAAAAAGAGGATCATAAATCCTCTGAATATGCTCTCAAATAAATATATGATAA
>NZ_JBMLSD010000404.1:0-2727 GCF_049240685.1 Flectobacillus sp. | reverse complement strand
TTTTACCTAAAACCGAAAGCTTTAAGTTTGAATAGGCAACAGGCACAAGGCAAAGAGTGTTTTTTTTAAGTAACAATAGATATATTTTTACCCAAAACCGAAGCTTTAAGTTTGAATAGGCACAAGGCTTGAATAGGCAACAGGCATAAGGCAAAGAGTGTTTTTTAAGTAAATTAGATATATTTTTACCTAAAACCGAAAGCCCAAAGCCCATCGCCGAAAGCTCAAAGCCGAAAGCCCAAAACCTACCCCAAAAAACTTTTTTTTGATGAAACAATTTATCTTTCTAATAGCCTTGGCTGCCTTGGCTTGTGCCAATCGTGATAGTAAGATTGAACATAACGAACCTATTCAACCTTGTGCTTGTGATGGTAAACCCTTTTTTAAAGTACTAAAAGTACAACAGGTTCATCAATCCAATTTTATCAATATACAATTTGGCGCTTGCGATGCCTATCAAGTAAAATGGGAAATTGTAAAAGATAATCAAGTAATGCTGTCGGGGATTGTAAAACCTACCACTGCCGCAGTTGGTGCATATCTTGGCTCGCTCCCCGAAGGAAATTATATAGCCCGACTCAGTGGTGTCAACTGTAAGGGCAAAAGTGAAATAGCTTTTCAGTTCAGGCCTTTTAGCGAAAAGAAAACACTGGCCCAATCATCGGCTACTGTGTATGAGGATTACCCCAATTTTTTTGATAATGTGCCCATCGAAACGCAAAAAGACACGTATTCTCCAGAAAAATTTCCAGCCACAACTATTGCATTAGAGCCTGATTCGTTGATAGGAGGGATGCCAACACCTACTTTTGCGGTGATTTACGACAAACCTGTCGATATTTTCTTAAAAAAAGGAATAGATCATCGTTCCAGAGGAATTTATGTGAGTTTGGTACATCCCGAGTATCGTCCTTGCAACGAAAGGTATCCAAATATTCAGTATGAATCGCCTTGTAGAGATGCTTCGGGAAAAGAGATTTCTTTTGAAGATTTTATCTCAAGTGTAGAACCTACCCGCCGTGGATTTTTTGCCTATCCCCCCAAAGGTAACTCCGCCGAGGGTGAACAATATTTTCTGACCCAGCCCGAACAAAAATTGTATGAGGCCGGACTCCAGTATCATGGCTCATTTGGGAGAGGTGATGCCGTCGGCGGAAAAGCCCAAGTGATGTTTCAGACGATGGATACAGAAATGAATATTTCTAATGGACCCGATAATAAGTCCAAGAACAAATACATGGCATTTCTGAAAGGTATTGGCGATGCTTGCACGGGATATGCCTTAATTATGTATTCAAATACTTTTCCTGGCGTTGGAAATTTTCAGAAAGAACGCTATCCTACGTCTCAAAACACCTACGCAGGTATACAACAGAATCCTATTTGGACAGAAAAAGGAGATATTAGTATAATCAAAGGATGGCAATTGGCAGATAATAAAAGGCTTATAGAAACCGAAGAAATCTCTTTACACGCAGAGGATGGCTATCCCCAAGGATTTGCCCTTAAAAATAATACTGGCAAAATCTTACGTACGATCAATCATTTTGGAAAAAATGCCAACGTCGAGCATATCATTGCAAAAATTACGCACTTGGTAGAAACTGGTGCTTATCGGGCGCATCTCGACAAACGGAAATATGCTTCACAAGCCAAAATTATAGCAGATCGAAATCCGCCTTATCCCAATACTTCGGGAGGATATGTCTTTAATGACCATATCAGCTACGACCCTCAAGGTTTTGGGGAATTTCTACCAAGGCATCTGGCTTTTATGGAAGGCATGATGATTTTTTTCTCTGGAGCAGATTATTGGAATATTTGGGACAGACCCAAAGAGGGGCTCAATCAAGATGCCTACAATGGTACCATCGGTGCTTTGACTTACTTGGGCGCAAAAGTAAAACTAGCCAAGGAAAGTTATTCTTTGTTGGATATCCGACCTGACCTAAAATTCATGCTTTGGAATACAGAGGTTTCGTATGATGGAGGCAAAACTTGGAATACCCACAAAGGTATCGATTTTAAAGATACACCTAATGCTCTACCACTCCGTATTGGCCTTACTCTCGACGGAAAAGTAGCGGTGTTTGCCTGTCGACCTTACGGGGTCGAACCTACCACTTGTTTATGGAGAGTAAACCTCAATAAACAGTGGTTTACAGGTGAAATCACTGAAAAAGATTGGAAATCATGCTATCCAGAACAAAAGTCCAGAAAAGACTTTTACTTAAAAATCGTAACCACTAAAACTAGATAACCCTTGCATCCGTGGTCAGTGTCTCATCCTGCATCCGTGGTCAGTGTCTCACTGACCACCAGTCGTCAGCAATCCCTCACAAATAGCGCTTTACTTTGCTGACGCGAGTTGTCGAGTGGGACACTCGCCAAGGAGGGGACATGGTCTTCATCCGTGGTCTGTGTCTCACTGACCACTAGCCGCCAGCAATCCCTCACCAAGAGCTCTTTGAAGAATCATAAAAATGATGAGAGTAAAACACTTTGCTGACGCGAGTTGTCGAGTGGGACACTCGCCAAGGAGGGAGGGGAAGCTCTTTTGCATCCGTGGTCAGTGTCTCACTGACCACCAGTCGTCAGCAATCCCTCACAAATAGCGCTTTGAAGAATCATAAAAATGATGAGAGCAAAATACTTTGCTGACGCGAGTTGGCGAGTGGGACACTCGCCAAGGAGGGGACATGGTCTTCATCCGTGGTCTGTGTCTCA